>DESW01000013.1 GCA_002361425.1 Candidatus Saccharibacteria bacterium UBA3304
GCTGGAGTCTTTTCGCCGTTAATAATCATCGAAAGGACGAAGTGGCGGTTGTTGAGGTTAAGGAGATCTTGTGCCTCAAAGACTGGCTCGAATTGCTTGGAAAGAATTGGCGCATCATCTGCGGAGACGCGGAAGCTAATCGTAGTACCGACGTTACCGAAGACGGCATCACGAACGGATTCGGTCATCTGGCTAGTGTACTGGTTAGCAACTGTGAGGTTGAGGCCGTACTTGCGAGCCTCAGAAAGAATGACGGCGAAGGAATCGGTTGCGAAGTTCTGGAACTCATCTACGTAGAGATAGAATGGGCGGCGATCTTCGACGTTCGCAATATCGGAACGGCTCATTGCGGCGAGCTGCACCTTAGTGACGAGGAAGGCACCGAGAATAGCGGCGTTATCTTCGCCGATAAGACCCTTAGAGAGGTTGACGACGAGAATTTTGCCCTCGTCCATAATCTTGCGCACATCAAAGCTAGACTTTGGCTGACCGATAATGTTACGAATAATTGGGTTAGCGGTAAAGGCGCCAACCTTGTTCAAAATAGGTGCGACAGATTCGGTGACCTGCTTATCGCCCCAGGAGCCGAACTCCTGTTTCCAGAACTGAAGAACGGTAACATCCTGACAGTAATTAAGAGTTTCTTTGCGGAATTCCTTATCGGTAAGCATGCGAGAAATATCAAGCATGGTAGTGTTTGGACGATCAAGGAGTGCGAGCAAAGTGTAGCGAAGAATGTGCTCGAGACGAGGACCCCAAGATTCACCAAACATACGTTTAAGAACGCCGATGACCTCAGAGGAAATGTTTGGTTTGCGAGCTGGGTCGTAAACTTCGAGTGGGTTGAAGGCCATTGGATACTGAGTGTCGGCTGGGTTGAAGTAGACGACATCTTTAATGCGATTTTCCGGGATGAACTTAAGGTTATCCATAGCGAGATCGCCGTGTGGATCAATAATACAATAACCCTGATTGTGATAGATATCGCTAAGTGCGAAGAGGGTCAAAAGACCAGACTTACCAGAACCGGTCTGACCGATAATATAGACGTGACGGGAACGGTCGCGGCGATACATGCCGAACTGGTGCTTGATGCCGCGGAAGTCGGTAAGACCAAAAGCGGAAATGTTTTCATCAAAGCTTGGGTTGCCGGTTAGCATTGGAAGCTTGGCTGGTGGCTCCGCGGTCTTACTAGATGCCCAAACAATATTTGGTGTTTCTACGTTGGTATGTGGAAGGTGATAGACGCTAGCAAGCTCGGAGATATTAAGAATGAAGCCATGATCGGTAAATTGACGTTGTTTATAGGCGTTAAGCGCGGTCTTATCGAAAGTAGCGCCGACCATCTTGAAGCCGTTCAAGTTGGTAGAGTTAAACTGCTTGAAAGTACCGACGAGCGCCTGCATATTAAGCTTAGCGCTAACTTCGTTTTCGCCGACATAGGCGAGACGAATCTTAACTTCATAGCCAAGCTTAGTTGCTTTTTCTTCTGCCTTTGCGATTTGAGTCTTAGCACGGTCAGAAAGCTCGACTTTTACTTCGGAGCCAGTGCCGCCCTCTGGTGGACGCCATAGCGCTGCAAACAACTGTGCGAACCAAGCAAAATCGATACTGCCGAAGCTAAAGGTTTTGCCGGCTTTGATTTTTTGGATCCATTTGTCAGTCTTAGTGTGCCAATCGTCGGCGACTGGACGAGTAAGGATTTGAATCCAGAGCTCTTCCCCACCGTTTGGATTGAGCTTTGCGAGCGTACCGGTAATACCTGCGAGAGGGTCAACCTCGAAAGAATCGAAGGTTTTAATTGGCAATGCATCGTCGTAGATAAGGGAGATTTCGGAGCTGTAGGCGACTGGATATTTGTCGCGGCGATCTGCGTAATCCTCTTTCATGCGATAAATCTGGACGCTAGGATACTGAGAATAAATCTGACCTTCTACAAAGCTCTGAAGAACTTTTGGTACCCAGACGAAGAAGCGGATTTGGTTACCAGTAGAAGCGATTTCGAAAGAAAGATGCTCCTGAACGCCGCCAGAATGTTTGAGCTCGTTTGCGTCGCGCAAAATGCCATGGAGTGAGGCAAAAAGCTGCTCAGCGCTAAGCTCTTTTTTGTCGTTATCCTTTGGAATTTCGAGCATCAAAAGGACGGAATCGACATTCAAAACTTTGAGGCGATTGAGCTTTTTGTAGTTACGATAAGTAAGAAAGCCGAGAATGGCGACAATAGTGATCCAGACGATCGGCGTGGCAAGAAAATGAATAATGAACTCCATGCCATTATTTTAGCATAAACACAAAAGAAAAACACTAGTTTTATCTCTATAATGCGGCTTATTTTTGCGGTATAATTAGGGCAGATGAAACGTAAGATTCTTTTTACTTCCCATACGGCGAATTTTCATAAATTTAACCGCCCATTGATGCGTATGCTGCGCGGTACTTTGGAGGCGCCATATGACGATTTGAATATTGGTGGCTGGCAGGTTGATTATGCCTGTATGTGCGAAGAAGAAGTTCATGATGCGGACAAGGTTTTTAAGGTAGATTTTGCGCGTAATCCGCTCGGTTTTACTAAGCACGTAAAAGCCTATCGTCAGCTGAAAAAGATCATTGCTGAGGGCAATTATGAAGCAATCCATACGCATACGCCAGTTGGCTCAATTGTGACACGCTGGGCAGCAAAAGCGGCACATAAAAAAGGCGTAAAAGTGATTTATACTTGTCACGGTTTTCATTTTTATGATGGCGCGCCAAAAATGAATTGGCGTTTATATTATCCGCTCGAAAAGAAGTTTGCCAAAGATACGGATTTGCTAATTACGATTAATCGCGAAGATTATAATCGTGCGAAAAAAGACTTCTCTTGTCCGGTAAAAATGATTGACGGCGCTGGTGTTGATACGGAAAAATTCAAGAAGACTACTAAGGCTGAGCAGAAGGCAGCGCGCAAAAAATATGGCCTTGCAGACGATGATTTTGTGATGGTTTATTTAGCAGAATATACGGCCAATAAAAACCACGAAATGTTAGTTCGTGCGGCTGCACCAATTATGCGCGAGAATTCAAAAGTAAAACTACTATTCTTGGGTGAAGGTCCAATGATGGATGCTACACGCGAGCTTGCAAAGGAACTTGGTATAGAAAAGCAAGTTTTGATGCCTGGTTATATTCGTGACAATTACATGGCGCTCGTTCAGAGCTGTAATCTCTGTGTTTCAGCAAGCAAACGTGAGGGCCTTGGCCTTGGCGTTTTGGAGGCAATTTATTGTGGTCTACCTGCACTCTTGGCGGATAATCGTGGTCACCGTGACATCGTTGACGATAAGAAAAAGTATTTGTTTGCGCTTGACGACGTTGATGCGTTAACGAAGAAAATGCGCGACGCGATTGCGGAGCCAGCTAAGTACCATTTGGACTTTCCGGAGCGCTATAGTATGCATAATTCCCTTTCGGAAATGCGCGAGATTTATAAGGAGATTTTGGGATGAAAAAAATACTGCACGTAATTGGCGGCATGGATCGCGGTGGCGCTGAGTCGTACATCATGAACACGCTCCGCAATATTGATCGCAAAAAATATCAGTTTGGCATTCTTACTTTTATGGCGCCGCGCGAAGGCGAAAAGTACTTCTACGAAGACGAATTGAAGGAAATGGGCGTTGAAATTATTCGCGTGAAGGATAATCGTTTCCGCCATCCAAATAAGTTTATTGAAGATGTTCGCAAAGTATTAGTTGACGGTAAGTATGATGCTATTCATAGTCACATAGATTTCATGTCGGCACTTACTTTGACGGCTGCGCGTAAGGCTGGAATTAAGCAGCGCATCTCGCATTCGCACAATACGAATAACTCGAAGTTTAGCTCGAAAAAGATGCGTGCGATTGCGATGGTTTTGCGTCGCAAATTGAATCGCGAAGTAACCGATCGTCTTGCTTGCGGTGAGGATGCTGGTAAGTTCCTATATGGCGATAAGAAAGATTTTACGGTTATTCATAATGGCATCGATTTGCAGAAATTCCGCTACAACTCGAATACTCGTAATATGATGCGCGCGAAGCTTGATATTCCAGAAGATGCGGTCGTCTTACTAAACGTTGGTCGCTTCGAAGAGCAGAAAAATCAAGAACATTTGATTGATATTTTTGGCGACTATGTTCGTAAGAATAAAACTGCTCGTCTCGTAATTATTGGCGAAGGTTCTCTTCGCAAGAATCTCGAGGATAAGATTGCGTCCGAACGTCTTGGTAACTCTGTAAAACTTTTGCCGGCACAGGACAATATGGAACGTTTCTACTCGATGGCGGATATCTTTGTCTTGCCTTCCCTATTCGAAGGCGTACCGACGGTCGGCATCGAGGCGCAAGCGAGCGGCATGAAGTGCTTGTTTAGTGATATGGTACCGAAAGAAACCAAGCTGCTTGATTCGGCAGAGTTCTTGCCGCTAGACGAGAACTGGACGGCGCATATTATTCCAGTAGATAAACGTGGCGAGGCGGTCAAAGTGTCAGCAGTTCAGGAATATGACATTAAAAATACCGTCAAAGCACTAGAAAAAGTTTACGACAAATAAAAAAATCCCCCGTTTATGCGGGGGATTTTTGATGAGAATGGTTATTTCTCGTAGATCATAGTAAAGCCGTCGGAATCGAGGATGAGCTGTTTGCCATCGATTTTGTATTCGATAGTGTCGCCATCGGCGGTCATAGTCTTTTTGTCTTTATCGTAGGTGAATTCTTTTTCTTCTTCGCCGTACTTCATGACGCCTTTGCCGTCGCCCTTGAATTCGATGGTATATTCACCCATGCCGATACTCTTGAGGACTTCCATGGAGACTTCCTTATCGCCTTCTTTAGCGCCAGCGATGCTCCATTTACCCTCAATGCTGGTACCGCCACTAACTGCAATAATGACGACAACGATGATTGCGATGACTGCAACTACGCCGCCAATGAGGCCGGCAATGAGGCCAGTATTCTTTTTAGCTGCTTGTTCTTCAGACATTACTATTCTCCTTTATTAATGCTTAAAATTAGTATAACAAAAAAGCAGCCATCTTTCAGGCTGCTTTCGGTTTGCTAGATTAAGCAAGTTTGTAGTGATCTTTGCCGACGCGAGTGTAAAGATCTTTGTTCTGGAGGTTAAGAAGAACGGTAGTTTCCTTAACTTTGCGCTCTTTGAGAACCTGCTTGACGATTTCTTTGCGGCTGAGGCCTTCGTCGCCAGCTTTCTTGAGGATCTTAGAGATGATATCTGCGACAGTACCCTTGCTGTAGCCCCACTTATCGAGAGCGTAGATGCCGCGGCCGATAAGGACGAAGCGAGAATCTTTGATGAGCTCGTTGTGAATTGCCTGAACGGTCACGTCCTTGCGCTTGAAATCAGAAGAGCTGATTGCCTTTGCGATATCGTTGAAGTGCATAGGCTCTTTGCGCTTTTCGAGAACGACAAAGATTTTATCGCGAATGTTCTTTGGATTAACGGTTGGCCACTTTGCGAGACCCCATTGACCGTTAAGGGTGGAAAGAAGCTTGCTGACGTGAGCGATTGCCTCGATGTGGCTTGGGTGCTCGTAATTAAGCTTCTCATCGAGTTCGTCGATGGTCATTGGAGCTTTGTTAGCCTTAATGATGCTGACGATTTCGTCGGTTTTGGTGCGGATTTCTTTTTCGCTACCATATTCAGCGATGCCGATAGCAGTATGATACTTATCATTCTCTGCTACGATGCTGAGAGCTGGGGAAATTTCACCTAGGAAGCTAAACTGTGCTTTTTGAGTAGCGTTTGGAGTTTTACCAAGAATTTTATTTGCAAGATCGTTGACGCGAGCGACGCGGCCCATTTCGGTAAGGTTGCGAACGATTAGCTTTTCGGCAGCTGCTAGATCGTTGATTTTACCTTCTTCAGCGGCGATTCTAAGACGGATAAGAATAGCCTTTTCGAGTTGGCGAACGCGTTCACGAGTAATTGATAACATTTCACCGATTTGTTCAAGTGTTTCTTTGTGACCATTAAGTCCAAAGCGACGCGAGATGATCTCTCTTTCGCGCTCTTGCTCAATGATGTTTAGACTATTCGTGATTGCCTTGGCAATCGTTTCCGCATTATTCATGATGCTGCCGTTTTTCCTTACCTTTCCGTCTATTTTATATTATAATATGACACCAAAATTTTGATGTTTCTTATCTTATTATTTTAAATTTTAACACTATTTTTTGGTGTTGTCAACAAGCAAATTATCTTCACTTAATATTTATTATATCAGAATTTTGACGTGTGGTGAAAAAAACTTTAAAAAACTTTTAAACACTAACGAATTGTTATCTAGTAAAAACGCTTATGCTTTATGCATATTTCGCATAAATACGCAAAAAAATAGCCCCATTTTTCTTCGAAATGGGGCTATTTTTTATTTCTTTTTTGTCACGGTTTTGCGCGTACGTTTGGCTGGGCGGCGCGTGGTTTTCTTTGGCTTGTTAGCAAGATATTCTTCGGCCTGCTCTTTTGTGACAGTCTTTGGATCGACGTCCTTAGGAATACGAGCAAAGTTACGGCGACCTGGACCTTTTACGTATGGGCCATAAGCGCCGTTAATGATCTGAATTTCGCCCCAATCGGCGATGAAGGAATCGCGCTTAGCTTCATAAAGAGGTTCGGCGTCTTCGAGTGTAATAGTATATGGATCGAAGTCTTTGAGCGGAATATTATATTTTCCCGCCTTAAGATATGGGCCAAATGGGCCGGCAGCGGCAATGATTTCGGTGCCGTCAGCGGTTTTACCGAGCGTACGTGGCAAAACTGGCAACGCGAGCTGCTTGATAGCCTGTTCGAGCGTGACGGTCTTAACTGATTTGCGCTTTGGTAGTGGCGCAAAGCGTGGCTTTTCGCCGGTTTCTTTTTCGTTTTCGCCGAGCTGAATAAAGCCGCCATTCTTGCCGACCTTAGCGTAGATTGCTTTGCCGGTTTCTGGGTCGTGGCCGAGGAGGCGGGCGTTATTGTAGCGCTCGATACCCTCGCTGGCGAGGACTTCATCATTGAATGGACCATAGAAATCACGAAGCATTTTGACGCGATCGAGTTTAGCCTCGGCGATTAAGTCGAGATCTTTTTCGATCATAGCGGTAAACTTATAATCAACAATATTCTTGAAGTGGTCGACTAGGAAGCCGGCGATGAGCTCGCCGATAGGGGTCGGCATGAGCTTACCCTTATTAGCACCGAATTTTTCTTTAACATTCTCTTCTGTGATTTCGCCATTTTCGAGCTTGAGCTGAGTTATCTCGCGCTCTTCACCTTCGCTTTCGCCCTTTTCGACGTAGCCGCGAGCCTGAATAGCGGTCATGATGGTCGCGTAAGTCGATGGGCGACCAATGCCGAGTTCCTCAAGTTTCTTAACGAGAGATCCTTCAGTGTAGCGTGCTGGTGGCTTAGCATAGTTTTGTTTTGCAATAATGCAAGCCGCCGTGAGCTTATCTCCGACGGTAAGTTTTGGCAATTCGGTATCTTTGAAACGGCCATAAACCTTAAGGAAGCCTTCAAAAGTGATAACTTCGCCCTTCCCCTCGAAGAAGTATTCGGTAGGAGTAGAAATTTTAACGGTAGTTTTCTCAAGCTTAGCGTCTGCCATCTGAGTAGCAAGAGCACGAGCGCGAATCAAAGCATAAAGACGTTTTTCGTAATCGTTTTTACCGGCAACCTCTACCTCGATATGGGTCGGACGGATAGCTTCGTGAGCTTCCTGAGCGCTGGCGTCTTTAGTTTTAAAATTGCGGACTTTGACATATTCTTTGCCATAATTTTCTTCGACGTAGCTAGAGATGCTGGCGATAGCTTGCTTAGAAAGGTTTAGGCTATCGGTACGATGGTAAGTAATGTGGCCAGCCTGATAGAGCGCCTGGGCGGCCTGCATAGTGGTCTTGGTGCTATAGCCGAGCTTAGAGTTGGCTTCAATTTGCATAGACGCAGTCGTAAATGGTGCAGATGGCTTGCGCTCGCCTGGAGCGGTCTCGACAGCCGAGACGGTATATTCTGCGCCGATGAGTTTGCGCAAAAAGTCATGAACTTCGTCTTCGTTTTCGAAATCATGGTCGAGAGTGGTTGGAAAACCGAAATCGCCGGATACCTTATAAGTATATTTGCTAGCGAATTTATCGATAGCCTGCTCACGCTCAACGATAAGGCGAAGAGCTGGGCTCTGGACGCGACCAGCGGAAACTGCACCAGGGACTTTTTTACGGACGACGCCGGAAAGATCAAAACCTACGAGCATATCAAGGGTTTGGCGAGCCTGCTGGCTAGCGACCATGTCCATATCGACAGTGCGCGGCGCTTTGATGGCGGCTTCTAGGGCTGGTTTAGTAATCTCATGGAAAGTAATGCGCTTGGTATCCTTAGGAAGTTTTAAAACTTCGCAAAGATGCCAAGAAATAGCTTCTCCCTCGCGGTCTTCATCCGTTGCGAGCCAGATTGTCTCAGCTTCTTTGGCGGCTTTCTTAAGATCAGCAATAATACTCTTGTGGCCTGGATCTACTTCGTAAGTAACGTCAAAAGTATTTTTGTCGACCTTAGTGTCTTTACGGATATGCCCAACGGAAGCGAGCACGGTAAAATCTGCACCGAGGTATTTCTCGATGGTGTGCGCTTTAGCTGGAGACTCTACTATTACTAAGTTTTTGCCCATATTGTTATATATTATCACACAAAATTTTTCCGTCAAAAAGCCGCAGGTAAGGGTGGGCATCACCTGCGGCTATTTAACCCTTTAAACACACCTCTTGTTGGTACCGGAAGACGGAAGCGCGACCCACCTCACACAAATGGGGTCCGCCGGTTTAAAGGGGTTGCTAGCCATAGAAACTTGCATTCTAAGTGGAGGTAATACTTTTCACTTCAAACTATATAGGAGAAATTTGAAGGCCGAATGGGTTTCTATAGCACGCAACAATTGTTAAAACGAATGTTTTAACAAAGTTATAGATTATTTAGGTGCAGTACTTAGCCTTTCGGCTAAAACTGTTATCATTGTAGCACTTATTTGCAAAATAGTCAATAGTTTTTGCACACTTTTTTGCAAAATCAATAGATTTTAGGCCTTTTTCTACCTCTGTTTATGCTTATTTTACAAAGGTGATTCCGCTTATTGTTATTTCCAAAAAAAGTGTTATAAAATGTGCTAAAAATTAGTATTCTGACACAAATTTGGCGATTTCGCCAAGAACGGAGGCGAGTTTTTCGTGCTCTTCTGGCGTGAATTTACTAAGGACAAAATCGACGTCACCAATGCGGGTGCGGAGCTCGTCGTTACCGGTGCCAAGGCGAAGGCGTGGGAAATCTTCGGTGCCGAGATGCTGGATGGTCGATTTGAGGCCGTTGTTGCCGCCTGCGCTGCCCCGCTCGCGGAAGCGGATCTGGCCGAATGGCAGATTAAAGTCATCACAGATAACTAAAATGTCCTGTGCGGAAAGCTTATAGAAGTCGCAGAGGCTGCGGATACACATACCCTGATCGTTATAAAAAGTCTGCGGTTTTACAAAGAGGATGTCGCCGTCCTTGGCAATTTCGGCTTTGAACTTTGGCTGCGACTGAAAAGTGAGATTGTGGACTTTGGCATAAAAATCCAAGGCTAGAAAGCCGAAGTTGTGGCGCGTGAAGTTGTATTTGGCGCCTGGATTGCCGAAGCCGATAATTAATTTCATAAGATATATTATAGCAAGAAAAAAACCGGAGCGAATGGGCTCCGGTTTTGCTCCGTAAAGAACTTTGGAGTTTATATAGCTGTTTTACAGTAATTGCGGTGGATGATTCCCGCACCGTCACGCTGACTCAGGTCGCCTTCGAACTTTAGAATAGCAACTTCTTGGTCGCCGGCTAGGCGTCTAATTACTCTTGCGAGCGAATTGCCGTACCAGCCATAAGGGTTGCGGATCTGAGTTGGGTCGCCACAGATGATAATTCTTGCTCTTTCAGAGATTCTTTCGATAGCGGTACGAATCTGAGATTCTTTCATGAATTCCGCCTCGTCGAGAAGGAAAATTACGTCAGAAAAACTATCACCGTTGAGCTGGCCGGCGGAAGTGAAATGAATTGAGCGCATTAAGCCTTCGGCTTTGATTTCGATATCGCGCGAGTTCATCTCTTCGCCACCTTTTTTCTTGTTCCTTTGAGCGGCCAAGAAAGCCTGAATGTTTTGACAATAGCCATCGAGATTATCTCTAAGCTTTTCCCAGCGGTTGCCAGGTACGGCTCCGAGCTTGTCGCCCATCATACGATCGGGTGGGCAGCACCAGATTTGGCTGTAGATAGCTCTATCACTTCTCTCTTCGGCTTCATCTCTTTCTTCGCCTCCAGACTCGGCATACTTTTGCTTTTTGCGACGTTTTGTGTAGTTGCCTTGGTAGACCTGTTCGAGTTTTTCTCGATTAGTAAAACTAGCACGTATGTCGGTTTGAGCAATAGCCGCTCCGAGCGAAATGAATGTCTTGCCGCAACCAGCTGCGCCATAGAAGATGACGCAAGTTAGCTTTCGGTCGAGGTCTGCATATGCTGCCTCGAATGCCATTGCCTGGCGTGCGTTGCGTGGGTAGATGTTCTTTGGAACTCTGCTGCAGTCGAAGTACTTCAGATGCTCGAGCTCGTTTGTCTGCGGGTTGAACATGCCAACATTACTATAATTGCTGGGCTTTGCTCCATCTCGGTAGACAAACTCGACGAACTCATTGGCCATAAGCGGATCCTGACTGAAGTTGTTCTCCCAATCTGCTGCGGTGATCGAATTGCGTTTTTCCCAACGCAAACTGTCGGCTGCTGATATCTCAACTTTGCGGTAGCCAGTGTAGATGTTCGGACTTAGGAAGTATGCGTCGACTCCCTTTGTCTTTGCGTCAGTAACTAGCGTAGGCTTGCTTGTGATAATCGTAGCATTCCAGTGCTTTGCGCACGCTATGGTGTGTGTGCTAGATGACGGTGAATCGCCATCATGGTTGCGCGGATCAAGGATAATCTTCTTTCCATCTTCATAACTATACTCGAAGTAGAGTTTCCCCTCCTCTCCTTTAATCTCCGAGCGGTCTGTAATATTCATGAGGAATCTTGCTAACTCGATAGCGACAAAAGCGCGATCATTGTCCTCGTCCTCCCAAATGCGTAATTTGCGATCATACACGTCGATTGGCACAATCAGACAATTACAAATGGGCGCGTTTTGGCTAATGTCGAGAATCTCCGGAAAGTTTAATGCTGCATCCAGGTTCAAGACATAAGCTTTGCCATCCAAGAATAGACTATCAGTCATAGACTTTACCTCCTTTGGACTCCAATAGGTATTTTGTGAAGCTACTAACAAAATAAGCATCCGAATGAAAGATGCCCTCCTGCTTGTCATTATTTTAGCATATTTGACATCTCTAGTAAATATGATATATTATGGTATAAAATTATGCGAAATATGCATAAATAGTTCTTTTTAGGAGGTATAGATATGAATGCGATGAGAGAAATAATCTGGTCTATTAGACGCAAAATGTTCCTGCGTAGCCGCAGAGCGAAAGCCGCTATGAAGATGTTTGAAATGATGGATTACCAGGAGAGGCGCTATAATCGTATGCTCTAACAAAAAAACACCCGGTCTTGCCGGGTGCTTTTATTAGTCGCGATTTCTGAATGAGAAGAAGATTGGTGTGCCGCCGAAGTCGAAGGCGTCGCGGAGACGACGTTCGAGGTAGCGTTTATAGCTCCAGTGGAGGAGGCTAAGATTACTACCGTAGACGACGAACCATGGTGGACAGGTATCGGTCTGAACCATATAGCGAAGCTTTGGATGGGTATTCTTGAGGCCGGCAGGTGGATGCGAATTGACGGCGTCCATGAGAAGCTTATTGAGATCGGAGGTTTTAAGTTCGGCGTGACGAGCGCGGTCGATTTGGGTTGCGAGTTCGAAAATCTTAGTGACGTTTTTGCCAGTAACGGAGCTAGTCATAACGACTGGTGCGTATGGAATGAAGTTAAAATCATATTCGAGGTTATCGAGGATTTCGTCGGTATCTTTGTGCTCGAGATCAGTCTTAGTAACGACGAGAATGATGCCCTTGCCCGCGTCGACAATTTGGCCTGCGAGGCTCTGGTCGAGCTTAGAATGAGGTTCAGTACAGTCGACGAGCATGCAGCAAATATCTGCTTCTTCAATAGCGGCGAGACTGCGGAGCGCGGAGAATTTTTCGATGCCAACTTCGCGTTTGCCTGGCTTGCGGAGACCGGCAGTATCGAGCAGCTCGATAGTCTGGCCTTTGTAGCGAATTTCGGTGCGGTTAACGTCGCGGGTAGTGCCGGCGAGGTTAGCAACGACGGCTTGCTGCTTTTGAGCCATAGAGTTAAAGAGGCTGGATTTGCCGACGTTTGGGCGGCCAATCAAAGCAATCTTAATGCGATCGTCTGGCTTCTCTTCTCTTTCGCGAGTATCAAAACCGAGGCCTTTGAGCTCAGAAAGAATCTTGCTGCGAAGTTCGTTGAGGCCCATGCCGGTTGTAGCGGAAACGCGGATAGGATTCTTAGCGCCGAGATTTAAGAATTCTTCATTCGGAAGAGATTCGCCGAGGTCGGATTTGTTAAGTAAGAATAGAATTGGCTTACCGGATTTGAAAGCCTTTTTGGCAATCATCTTGTCGTTATGGTCTGGATATTTGCTACTATCGAGGGCGAGCAAAATGAGGTCGGCGTTAGCGACGGCATCTTCGATTTGATCCTGAATGTGAGTCTCGAATTCGTCGTCTGGATCCTTAAGACCGGCGGTATCGACGAGGACGTACTGGCCGTTAACTTTGCTAACGACGTTATCGCGAGTGGTACCGGCTTCGCGCGCAACAATGGCCGTCGACTTGCGGACGAGGCGGTTAAAAAGACTAGATTTGCCAGCATTAGTCTGGCCAATAATTGCTACTACCGGTAATTTCATAGCAATATTTTAACAGATTTGACAAGATATGTAAAGTGTTGCGTACTAGGCGGTTTTGTCTTGGATGAGATCCTGGATGTTTGCCTGCTGCTCGTCAATAACTGCCTTTACGGCTGCACGTTTGGCTCTCCAAAGGCGATAGAAACAGAAGTAGGCAATGTATGCCAAAACGCCGGCAATGCCCGCTAGAGCGTCAATGAGGACGTCAGAAGCCTGGCCGCTGCGGCCGGCAATAGTAAGCTGGTGAACTTCGTCTAGTGCGCCGTAAATAACGGTGACGATAACTGGGTAGAAAATGTGGGTATGCTTTGGGAAAGTGAGTGGATGAAGACCTTTAATGAAGCTAGTGGTGCTGTAACCGAGTGCACCAAAGAGGAAGAAGTGAGCGAATTTGCGAATAAGACCGTTAGAAATGCCAAAGAGGCTGGCGAAGAATAGAGATTCATTATCAGAAACATCGCCGTTGTGGCTAGAGAAAATCCAAATAACTGCCACGAAAAAGATTGGGAAAATGATACGCCAATACCTTCTCAAAATGCTCATGCTTGCTCTAGCTCCCTTTTGATTGTTTAACATATTATACTATTTTTTGCAGGAAAAATCAAATGTTATAATAGAGGTATTATGGAGGCAAACAAGTATCAAGAATTGGCGCTTAGAACGCTAAATAAAGAATTAGATAAAGAGCAGGTTTTGCTTAATGGCGCGATGGGCCTTTGTGGCGAGTCTGGCGAGGTAATCGATGCGCTCAAGAAGCATATGATGCATGGCCATGACCTCGATCGCGAGCATATGATTAAGGAACTTGGTGACGTGTCGTGGTATCTTGCAATTACGGCTTATGCCCTCGACTGTGATTTGTCTGAGGTCTTTGAGCGTAATATTGCAAAGCTTAAGGCGCGCTATCCGGAAGGCTTTTCCGAGGAACGCTCGAAGCATCGTGCAAAGAACGACGACTAGCATTTGCATTTAGTCTGATTTTTTGTTAAAATATCGCTTAGTGGTCCCGTCGTCTAGTGGTCCA
>DESW01000018.1 GCA_002361425.1 Candidatus Saccharibacteria bacterium UBA3304
CTCTAACCAGCTGAGCTACCGGCCCGCTCACGTGTTTTATTCTATCACTTTTGGGGATATTTTGCAAGGGTTTAGTGATTTTTCTTAATAATCCAGCGATCGAGAGTGGCAAGGAGGGCTGGAAGCAAGAATAGAATAATGATGGTGGCGCAGAAGGTGCCGAGGGAGATGGACTGGCAGATTTTGCCAGCGATGGCGGAAGTAAAGTTACCAACAATAGCCGTCACAAAAATGAGGATTGAGGCGGAAGTAAGAATGGCGCTGATGGACTTATTGTAAGTATTAATAAGCGCATCCTTCACGCTGAGCTTGAAGTAGTTGCGGTTCTCGACATAGTAGGACGTGAATAGAATCGCGTAGTCGATGGTAGCGCCCATGAGAATAGCCTGAACGATAATGAGGGCGATGAAGTAGATGCTAGAGCCAGTGAGCGAGAGATAAGACATCACGATATAGACCGCGCACTGAATGACGAGTACGAGGAGCATGGAAACGAAGACAGACTTGAAGGTGCAGACGACGACGGCGAAAATGGAGAGCATTGTAAGGATGGTAATGAAGTCCATTTCCCCGCTGAAAGTCTGGGACATTTCGTAAGCCATGGCAGAGTCGCCGAGGAGGAAGTAGTCGATCTTGTTCTTTGGACCGAGCTGGTCTTTGATGCTCTTGATGAAACTGAAGGTTTCTTCGCCTTCGGCTGGGAGCTCGGTTTCAATGAGGGCGCGATAATGATTTGGGCTAACGAGAAGATCCTTCGCATCATTGATCGTCGTGCGACCGTCGAGAATCTTGTCGTGTTTTTCATCATCAATAAGGTCGGTAAAATGCGAGCTTGGCAAGATTTTGTTAGCGAGATAATTGACGAAGACCTCGAGAGTGAGGGTCCAGTCTTCGTCGTAGTCATAAAGCGAGCCGTGGTAGAGATAGGCGAGATAAAGTTTGTTTCTATCGAAGTCGCCAGCAAGAGGTTTGATAGCGCGATAGAGCGAATCAGTATTATATAGCACGCCTGCTTCGGCGGAACGCATGAGGTTTGCGAGCGCTGCAAGCTTGGTCTGCTCTGCTTCGCCAAGGCGGCTAGCATATTCTGGGTTTGGCAAAACCTGCTGGTCGATGAAGTTGATGAGATTCTTGAGGCTGACTTTTGGCTCGGTATTTACGTGGCGATATTCATAGAAGGCATAGACAAGCTTAACCTTATTCTGATCGAGCTTGAAGGTCGTGCTGAGGGCGCCATAAGAATACTTAGTAGCCTGGTTAGCCATGATGAACTGAGCCTGCTGGAGCTGGCTGAGAATGTTTGGCGTAAGGGCGCCTTTGAGCTTATCGTCGTTCTTGTGCGTAAGCAAGAAATCGACGAGATTCTTGGCGGAAATCTTGCTGGTGCTAGCCGTAGTTTTAGCCTGGTAAAGCGTGTAGAGACTCTTGAGCTGGTTGAGTTTATCGTTCAAGTTGATTTGCTGGCGCGCTTCGTCAATCTTGGCTGCGGCGGTCTGAGCGTAGCTAATAATCGTAGCTTTGGTAGCCTCGTCGAGGCCATCGACATCGTCGAGATTGAGGCTGTTTAGCTCCGTGACAGCAAGCGTGAGAGCGTTGTCGATTTTTGCGGCAGCGTTAGCAACGTTGGCATAAGAATAATCGGCATTGATGGCCTGCTCGGCTTTGTCGAGCTTGGCTAGAAGCTGTTTGCGAATAGTGATGGCTTTTTGCTTGTTCTCCCCTTCTGGTAAGCTAGCGATGGCGTTATTAATCTGGGTGAGAACTTCGCCCTTTTTGGCGTTAATCGTAGTTTTGGCGGTAGAGATTTGGCCGAGAATGGCGTTAGCCTGGTCCTTGCTGAGGCCGAGCGCGGAGAGTGCGTCTGGGTCGGTGAGCGCAAAGTTGACGAGCTGTTCAACGCTGGCAGCAGCGGTTGGGTTGGTCGTAGTTGTGTAGTTATAGTAAATGAAAACCTGTTCAACAGTAGCCTGGTCGAGACCAAACATCTTGGCGAGTTCGGCGGCGGTCTTTGGCGTGTTTGTGAGGTTGCTATTACTAAACATCATGAGCTTAGCGAGGTCAGATTTCTGCGCGCTCGTAAGCATAGCGCCATAGTTGGCGTTTGGAACAATTTCGTTGGTTACGAAGCTAGCGAACTGGTAAGTCGTAAGCTTAGTCGTAATATCCTGGTCGGCAAAATAGAGGATGAAGAGGTCATCGAGCTTAGCTGGATCAACACCAAGAATGCTGGCGATTTCTGCCTTGCTGCGTGGCGTATTAACTTTCTTTTGGTCAGTGAAATAGGAGAACTGATTAATCTTGTTGATGGTTTCTGGCGTGAGCTGGTCAGCGAAATAGGAATCTGGGAAAACGTCGCGCTGGAGGAAGTTTACAAAATCAGTGAGCGAAATGAGATGCGCATCGACGTCTTTGTAATATTCATAATAGAGCGCCTTAATAATGAAATCTTCGACATCGACATCGTTAGAAGCGAGGCTGTTAACCTTTGGAATAATTTCATTATATTTCTCTGGCTCGTTAATCGTGTTGCCGTAGCAAAGCACACGAGTGGTCTGCTCGCTTGCGTCGAGCTTCTTGCAAAGCTCGGTAACCTGCTCATCCATCTTCGCATCGTAGACGAGTGCCATTTGGTTAGTTTCACTAAAGACATCCTTGATTTTATTATTCTCAGAGCCGGTGAAATCGATAGCAGTGGTGCCCTTCAAGAAGAAGGCGCCGACGAAAATAATAAGGAAGAGTGGCAAGGCGACGAGGCGGAAGCCGTAGGAATATTTGCCGAGCCAATCCATCTTGAAGTTGATAGTTTTCTTCTGAGTTTTGTCGATAAGTTTATCGCAAAGAAGAAGGAGAGTTGGGAGCGAAGTGAAGATAGAAACGAGGCTAAGAATAACGCCTTTACTGAGGACGAGGCCCATATCGCGACCGATGGCGAAGCTCATGAAAATGAGGATGATAAGACCGACGACGGTAGTGACGGAGCTAGAAGAAATGGCGCCGAAGGAATAGCGCATTGCGCGGCGCATGGCAGTGTATTTGTCTGGGCAATCTTTCTTTTGCTTTTCCTGGCGATAGCGCGTGGAAAGCATAATAGCGTAATCCATGGAGAGTGCCATCTGAAGAATGGCGGCGATTGCGTTAGTAATATGGGAGACGTTTGGGAAAATGATATTGGTTCCCATATTCATCACAACAGCGAGCATGATGGAGATAAAGAAGAGGACTGGCTCGATCCAGGATTTGCTCATGATAAAAAGGATGACGAGCGCGAAGGCGATGGCGAGGAGTGCGACTGGAATCTTGAGAACGTCGCCCTGGAAGGTATGGACCTTGCCGGATTCAGCGATTTCATACTGCTCTTTGTATTTATCGTGAATGGCATGATAAGCCTTGGAACATTCTTCAGAATCGGCCGGAGCGTCGATAGTAATTTTGTAGCGAGTGTACTGGTCGCGGTTGTAGTTATCAGACTCGTCGTAATCGACGGATTTGACGTTCTCGACCTTTTCAATATCCTCTTTGATAGCCATCTTTTGATCTTCCGGAACGTCGGTAAGCATCATTTCATATTCGGCGGTATCGTTATAGTGAAACTCGTCGTTCATGATGTTGAGGCCGAGGCTGGTTTCGGAATCGGCCGGCATATAAGAATAGATGTCTTTGTTGATTTTGACCTGGGTGGCGAGGAAGCCGCAAACACCGGTCAAAGCGAGAAAGACAGCAAAAATAACATAGCAATGGTTGACTAGGAAATCTGTTATTTTACGCATACCTAGAGATTATATCTGTAGTACCCCTGTTAGAAAAGGACAAAATTTTGACACCGTGTGCAATTTTTGACATTTTATTGACTCTTTGTGCAAAATGTAGTATAATAATGGCATGGAAAAGTCAACTTACACGCGTGCGACAGCGAAAAATCGCCGCAAAATTCAGGAGGCCTTCGCGGAGCTTTTGGCGGAGCGTGGTTCCCTTTCTAATATCACTGTGACAGATTTGGCGGAGCGCGCCGAGATTACGCGTGGGACTTTTTATAACTATTACGACAACCTTGCGCAGGTGGGCGCCGAGCTTCAGCATGAGCTCGAGAAGCAGTTGTTTTCGGAGCACGACAACCTCAATTCGATCGAGGCGATTGAGAAATATATTGACGACGTGTTCGTTTTCTTTAAGAGCCAGGAAGGCATCTATAGCGAGTTGCTCTCGAGTGATGCGCCGAATGACTTTTTGACGCAGCTTGAGAACGGTATGAGCAAGCGCGTGTTAGCCGTGCTGCGCGCGAGTGGCGTAAATAACAAAGAAGCTGCAACTGAACTTTTATTCACGACTAATGGCGCGATTGCAGTTGTACGCAAACACTACCGCGGCGAGATTGACTTGTCGCTTGACGAGATCCGCGATTACTTGAAGGCCAAGATTGGCTGGATGTTCCGCAAATACGTCGCTGGCGTATAATTAGAGTATGACGACTAAATGGTTTGGGCACTCGTGCTTTCTTATTAATGATTCTTTAGTAATTGACCCGTATCGCGATGGTTCTGTGCCGGGCTATGCTCCGCTGCGTTTAGCCGCTGACAAGGTGATTTGCACGCACGAACATGCCGACCATGCTGGGCGCGAATGCGTCACGCTTAGTGGCGAGAATTGCGACTTATCGATTTCCGAAGTTGCTAGTTGGCACGACGATCAGCAAGGTGCTTTGCGCGGGCCGAACACTATCTATATTGTTTCTAATGGTGCTGAGAAATTAGTGCACTTGGGCGACCTTGGCCACTTCCCTAACGACGAGCAGCTCGCAGCGATTGCTGGCGCAGATTATCTGCTAATTCCAGTTGGCGGACACTACACGATTGACGCCGCAATGGCCGCGAAGATTTGCGAAGCCGCGCAGCCGAAGCAGATTATTCCGATGCACTACCGCTGGGGCGAGCATGGCTATGCTGAGATTGGCGAGCTGGATGCGTTTCTTGAAGAGATAAAAAAGACCACGCTTTTTGATCGCGTGGCCATACAAGAGTTACAAGGAAATTAGTTTTTTACTCTGCAAAGACTAGGCCTGCGGAGAGGTCGAGATCGATAGGACCGGCGTTTTTGCCGTCTTTATAAGTAACAGTGATAAACATCTGCTTGCGGGCGGAGTTACCGCGGTTGATGTTTTTGTCGATATCGTAAGAAGTGCCAATATAGTCTTCGTCATCAAAAGTGATGCGATAGTCGATTTTATCCGCAACCTTCTCGTCGAGCTTACTCATGTTGATTTGACTGAGATACTCGGTGACGTTGCTGTTGTTTACGATATTAATGACGGCCGCATAGGTGTCGCCCGGCTTTTCGAGGCGGACGGAAAATGCGATTTCGTCGTTAGTAATAGTTTTGACGCTTGGCGTGACGGAATCTTCGCTCTGAAGATAAGAGCTAGCATCAAAGCCAACCTTGTGGTGAACCTTGAAGTCGCTAATAGCTGCAGCGGTGTCGTTGCTCACGAGCTGAGCGTAGGCTGCAAAACCGATCGTCATAAAGAGGAGCGCAAAGCCCAAAACACCGACGACGGCATATTGGAGTTGTTTTCGTTTTTGCATTTTTATTTTTCCTTGTTTTACGCAACTAGTTTAGCATAAACTCTTTGATTTGGCAAGAGAAAGCCACCGACGCGAAGCCGGTGGCCAATAGGTTTGATTCTGTGCTTGTCAATAAAAGATGTTCGGGCTCAGTCTAATTCGCCCGGACTTACGCCATTCGTCGAACATCAAGGCAGTAGTGGTATTAATATCCTCGTTCGAGAAATTATAGCGGCTACCGCTCTGTGTCACGAATGTAAAACCTGTGTTATCTTCGCCAAGAGGCTTGCGCTCAACGCGCACAATCGGCGACGTCAGAACTTCGCTTCCGTTAGCGTGCTTGGGGTTGCCATAGATGTAACCATGTACTCTGCAGTCAACGCTAAGATCGATATCAGTTGCGAGCATTCGCTCGCAGTCAAAGAACGTTACGAGGTTGCGAATAGTATTAACAGCACCCTCAACGCTGTTGTCTTCCTTCGGGAACATCAGTTCCAATTCTTTAATTAACATAACTTTTCTCCTTTCAATTTCGGGCCAAGAATAAACGAGTGGAAATGAGAAAAACTATCCCCCCTTACAGAATCTAAATGTGCGTTTGTCCTAGGACCTAACTATATAATTATATCACACTTACGCTAAAATGTCAATCTATTACGGATATGATATACTATAGATATGTTAGCCGTAAGCTTTTTGCAATGGTGGTATCTACGGGGGTGGCTCATCTATTTTGATGGCTTCCGCACGAAGATGCGCGACATGGCAGATTTTTTCTCAATTGGATTATTATTAAGAACGCTATTTCAGCCGTTTCGTCAGATATCGGCGGATGAAACCGGCGAAAAAGGTGGCCTCGAGGGTGCACTGATTGCCTTCTTTGATCGCTTACTATCTCGCTTGATTGGCTTTATTGTACGTATTTTTGTAATTCTCGCGGGTATTATCGTGATGACGTTTGAGCTCGTCGCCGGCTTGGTGATTGCTCTGCTCTGGCCATGTATTCCACTTCTTCCGTTTGCCGGTATCGTAGTTTGCACGATGGGGGTGGCGTTCTAATGGCTAAGTTTAATAGTTTCAGTCGCCGCGCAACTGAGGCGCGTGCCGGTAAATTGTTTAATTCTAAGGCAATGAAGGCCACCTTGTGGCTAGCTTTGGTTGCCCTGCTCGTGTTTGGCGGCTTGTTGGTTTCGCCACTTTATAGCAATTCGATTGGTTGGATTTTGGTTGGCCTCGCAGCGCTGCCATTAGAGATTTTAGTTTACGGCAAATACGAGCTCGCAAGTGTGCCAATTGGCAGCGGCAATACACCGAATGATTTGCTTAGCAACGAATGTCTCGCACGCTTGACTACCAAGTCGACGCCGCAAGAGGTTGCGCAGTGGTACTGGAAGACCCGCAGCGGCGGCTTCCTCGCGATGCGCTATGCGATTACGCCACGCATGATGCAGGCGATTACCGCGCAGATGCCGACCGAGATGGATGCGATTTACGACAAGGCAATTGAGATTCGTGAAAAGACGAACTCTGAGGTGATTTCTGGCGGCGTGCTTGCCGTGGCGATTATCGAATGCCATCCGGAACACGAGCAGATTCTTAAGTCGATGAAGCTTGAGATTTCTGATCTTTATGACGGTCTCAACTGGTTTAACTATTTGAATGACTTAGTGCGCGGCCTCAAGCTCAAACGCCACACTGGCGGTTTCGCGCGCGATTTAATGTTTGGCTACACGCCGTTACTCGATAACTACGCAATTAATATCTCCAAGATTCACGAATCTACGCGTGGCGGCAATGTTTCCGTTTCCCTACATCGCGAGAAGCTAGAGCAGATGATTGAGATTTTTTCGAAGGGCGGTCGCCAGAACGTTGCGATTATCGGCCCCGAAGGTTCTGGTCGCGGCACGCTCGTAGACGAGTTCGCATCTGAGATTTTGAATGCCGACAACAAGATTTCTTCACGTATTAAGTTCCGCCAAATTTTCAAGCTCGACGCTTCAGCTTTGATTTCCGGCGCGGGTGAACGCGGTCAGCTTGAGCGTTTGATGACACGCATTCTTAATGAGACTTTCTATGCCAAGAACGTGATTCTTTGGCTCGATAATGCGCAGATGTTCTTTGAAGAAGGCACGGGTTCGGTAGATATTTCGAACATTCTTTTGCCGGTGCTCGAAGGCGGCAGACTTCGTATCATCCTCACGATGGACCAGCAGCGCTATCTTGAGATTTCTTCTAAGAAAGCAGCGCTCGCGAACGCGCTTAACAAGATTATGATTGAGCCGGCGAGCGAAGAAGAGACCATGAAGGTCCTTCAGGATCGAGTACCGATTCTTGAATATTCACACAATGTCACTTATACATTTTGGTCTTTGCGCGAAGCTTACCATTTGTCCGAGCGCTACGTGCATGACCTCGTGATGCCTGGCCGCGCAATTAACTTGCTTGAGGCCGCAGCGAACTACGCCGAGAATGGTTTCGTAACCGACGCTTCTGTTCAGGCTGCTGTCGAAAAGACTTATGGCGTGAAAATGCAGGCTTCACAGGACGAGGCCGAGCGCGAGAAGTTACTTAATCTCGAATCGCTCATTCACCAGCGTCTGGTTGGTCAAGATTTGGCTGTTACGGCAGTTTCCGATGCTCTTCGCCGCTCCGCAGCAGGCGTGCGCAATGAGAATCGCCCAATCGGCACTTTCCTCTTCCTCGGCCCTACTGGCGTAGGTAAAACCGAGCTTGCAAAGGCAATTTCCGAGGTCTATTTCAAGGGCGAAGGCGAGATTGTTCGTATCGATTTGAACGAATATGTTTCTGCCGATGATGTCCAGCGTTTGATTGCAGACGGCGCTACGGACGAGTTGAGTTTGACCGCGCAAGTCATGAAGCATCCATTTTCTGTCGTGCTTCTTGATGAGATTGAAAAGGCACATCCGCTCGTGCTTACGACTTTGCTTCAGTTACTCGACGAAGGTATTTTGCGCGATGTAAAGAACCGCGAGGTTAGCTTCCGCGATACGATTGTTGTGGCAACTTCTAACGCGGGCGCAAGCAAGATTCGCGATTATATTGATCAAGGCATGGACATGTCGCTCATTAAGGAGCAGCTCACGAACGATTTGATTTCTAGCGGCGAATTTAAGCCAGAGTTCCTCAACCGTTTCGACGAAATCTGCGTCTTCCAGCCACTTGATAAAGAAGCTTTGCTCACGATTGTCGATCTCATTATTGCCGGCGTCAACAAGACGCTTGAGCCACGTAAGATTTCCGTCACGCTCGAGCCAGAAGCTAAGGCTTTGCTCGTTGAACGCGGCTACGATCCGAAACTTGGCGCGCGCCCAATGCGCCGTATCGTATCGAAGACGGTCGAGAATATCGTGGCACGCTCAGTGCTTGCTGGCGCTACCGATTCTGGCGACACTATCGCTATTAATGAAGATATGATTAAAGCTGCTTTATAAAGCTACCTATTTACCTGCTGTAGTAATAACTAGACCGATCCCAAGCACAATTCCTACGGCTACAGCAATTGCCAAAATCACCGCAATGAAACTGATGTAACTTCTTATTTCATCAATATCATACGCAATGCTCTGCAGTAATTGTTTCTCGTTTTTCTTTTGAATAATTTCTATTTTCTTTTTCTTATTAAGACCAAAAGATCCTTCATTAGATTGACCCAAAACGCTCTCTGCCATAGCATTCTCCTTTTTGTTCATAATAGCACAAAAAGCGCCCGCAACTCGCGAGCGCTTTTTCATTAGCCGCAGCTATTCTTATTTGTCGACTACTTCGCCTTCGACAGCGCCGTCGTCGTTTTTCTTGTCATCGGACTTGCCATCAGATTTCTTTGCATCCTCGGAAGCGGCCTGATACATCTTTGCACCGATTGGCATAATCTTGTCGTTAAGTTCCTTGGTTGCAGCTTCGAGGGCATCCTTGTCGTCAGCCTTGTTCTCGAGTACTTCCTTAGCGTCCTTAACAGCATTCTTGATAGTCTCTTTGTCTTCATCAGAGATCTTGTCTTTGTATTCATCTGGCATCTTTTCTGCCTGATAAATAGTGTTCTCAAGAATGTTCTTAGCTTCGATAGCCTCTTTCTTCTTCTTATCCTCTTCGGCATGAGCCTCGGCATCGCGCTGAGCTTTTTCAATATCTTCCTTGCTCATATTGCCGGAGTTCTGAATGGTAATGCTCTGCTCTTTGCCAGTGCCCTTATCCTTTGCGGTAACATTCAAGATACCGTTAGCATCGAGGTTGAAGGTAACCTCAATCTGAGGAACGCCGCGTGGAGCTGGTGCGATACCGTCGAGAATGAAGCGGCCGAGAGACTTGTTGTCTGCAGCCATCTCGCGCTCGCCCTGAAGGACATGAATCTCAACCTGTGGCTGATTATCTGCAGCGGTCGAGAAGACCTGGGATTTGCTGGTTGGAATAGTAGTGTTGCGATCAATGAGTGGAGTGCGAACGCCGCCCATGGTTTCAATGCCGAGGGTAAGTGGAGTGACATCGAGGAGGAGAACATCCTTAACGTCGCCGGCGAGAACGCCGCCCTGGATTGCAGCACCGACTGCAACGACCTCGTCTGGGTTAACACCCTGCATTGGGTCCTTGCCGAAGAACTTCTTTACACGTTCAACGACGGCTGGCATACGGGTCATACCACCAACCAT
>DESW01000016.1 GCA_002361425.1 Candidatus Saccharibacteria bacterium UBA3304
CCTCGATGATCGTAAAGCCTTTTTTGTTTTTTGACATATATATGCTCCTTTATTGTTTATTTTTGCAACCTGCAAAATTGCAATTACTATTAGCATATACTAAACGTAAGCATTTTGCAAGAGTTTTTGAGGTCAGTTTAAGCAATCGAGTTAACGAGAGCGTAGATCGGGAATAGAATACCGCCAACGAGACCACCTGCCATAATCGCAAGGAGAATCATCATCACTGGCTCAATTGCCGAGCTAATTGCTGCGACCTTCTCATCAAGGTCATCTTCAAAGACCTGTGCGGCCTTCCCTAACATCTCGTCCATCTTACCAGACTGCTCACCAATTGCTGCCATCTGATAAACCAAAGGAAGAATATACTGATGATCTTTCAAAGCTTCAGACATTGGCTTACCAGCCTGGACCTTATCCATCGCGTCTTTCACTTCGTCCATCACAACCACGTTGTTCGTGGATTCACCCGCAATCTGCAAAGTATCAAGCACTGCAACACCAGTCGAGAGCAAAATCTGCGAAATGCGTGCAAGGCGCGCCATGTAAAGCATGCGGAACAAGCCATTAAACATCGGAACGTTCAACTTCAACTTCGCCATCGTGCGAATACCATGGTCTGTCTTACGATACTGCATGAAGCCAACTACGATACCAGCAAGAATCAAGATTGCCAACCACCAGAAGTTAATAATGAAGTTCTTAATTTCCACAAATGCCTGCGTTAAAGCCGGCAACTCCTCGCCGAGGTCCTCATAAAGACCTTCGACCTGCGGAACGACTTCAAGCATCATGTAAAGGAAGACTACAAAAATCACGACGAGCGTAATAATCGGCATCACCATTGCGCCTTTAATGCTACTCATCATCTTCGCATCTTTTTCTTCCTGCATTGCGATGCGCTTCAAGGAATCATCAAGCGTACCAGAAACCTCACCAGCACGAACTAGCGAGAGATAAACGTTATTAAATACTTCTGGATGCTTTGCGAATGCATCACCAAGTGCGTGACCTGCTTCGATTTCTGCCAAAATTTCTTCAATCACAGCCTTCATCGCCTTGTTCTGAGTCTGTTCAGAAACAGTACGGAGAGACTGTGCAATCGGCAAACCAGCACCAACGAGCGTTGCGAACTGGCGCGTAAAGTTAATGCGGTCTTTTGCGGTAACTTTATTTAACTTATCTCCAAAGCCCTGGCCTTCTTCTTTTAGCGACTCTGGCACATAGCCACGGTCCACCAAAAGTTTACCGGCAATACGTTCAGTTTCAGCCTGAATCGTACCTTTAATAATCTTGCCAGTGCTTTGCTCTTTGGCTTTGTAGACAAAACGTTTCATCCGCGCGATAGCCTCTCGAATTCTTGTAGATCAACTGCATATTCGCGTGCGGCATCATGGGTAATAACACCAGTCTGGACGAGCTTAACAAGCGTACGGTCCATCGTCTGCATACCCTGGTCTGCACCAGTCTGAATAATCGTATCGAGCTGATGTGTCTTGCCCTCGCGAATCACCGAGCGAACTGCTGGGTTAGCCACGAGAATTTCAGCTGCGACAACACGGCCACCACCGATTGCTGGAACGAGGCGCTGTGCGCAAATTGCCATCAAGATATTAGAAAGCTGTGAACGCACCTGTGGCTGCTGATGTGGCGGGAAGACATCGATCATACGGTCGATAGACTGAGAAGCAGAGTTGGTGTGAAGTGTTGCAAAGACCAAGTGGCCAGTTTCTGCAATCGTAATAGCAGCAGAGATAGTCTCAAGATCGCGCATCTCACCAATAAGGACTACATCTGGGTCCTCGCGGAGTGCCGAACGGAGTGCTGCCGAGAAGGAATAAGTATCATAGTGGACTTCACGCTGAACCACAACCGAACGCTTAGATTTGTGCGTAAACTCGATCGGATCCTCAATCGTGATAATGTGGCAAGCTTTTTCAGAGTTAATCTTGTCAACCAAAGCGGCAAGTGTCGTAGACTTACCGGAACCGGTAGGACCAGTAACCAAAACGAGACCGCGTGGAAAATCTGCGAAGCTCGTCACAACTGGTGGCATGCCAAGCTCAGAAATCGTCTGAATCGTATTCGGAATTAGACGGAATGCTGCTGCGAGATTGCCCTTCTCGTGAAAAGCGTTCACACGGAAGCGTCCTAAATCACCAAACGAGAACGAATAATCGAACTCTTTATCTTTAATAAGAATCTGTTTTTGATCTTCTTCTAGCGTTGCAAAGACGAGTTTTTCAATCGTCGCTTCATCCAATGAATTATAGCCCGATACCGGTTGCAAAGCACCATCAATACGCAAAATTGGAGGCAGACCTACCTGTAAATGAAGGTCGCTTGCTTTCGTGCGCACACATTCCTCGAGAAGATTCTCGATGCGGATGTTTGCAGTGTTTGCTGCGTTAGTATTCGGAGTTACGCTTGAAGCTGCAACACCTACCTGCCCACTTTGTTCCATACCACCATTATACTTAAGCTTTTTCAAAAAAACAACAAAAAATTAGGGCTTTCGCCCTAATTCTCTATTTCAAGTATTCGTGAAGCTTCTTCGTATCTTTGTTTTTGCGCAATTTCGTAAGTGCTTTTGCCTCAATCTGGCGAATACGTTCGCGCGTGACTGAGAATTCTGCACCAACTTCTTCAAGCGTGTGACTCTTACCGCCACCGATACCGAAGCGCATCTTAATAATCTTCTGCTCGCGATCACTCAAAGTTGAAAGAATGGCAGCAATCTGCTCTTTTAGAAGCTGTGTTGCAGCAGAATCTTCTGGCGAAACACGGTCTTCATCCTCAATGAAATCACCGAGTGAAGAATCATCATCATCACCATCACGACCGACGGATGCATCAAGAGATGCAATATCCTGCTTAATCTTCATGACGTATTCAATCTTCTCTGGCTCCATGCCCATCGCCTTTGCGATTTCTTCAGTCGATGGCTCACGGTTAAGCTCCTGAGTCAAGCGGCGCTGCGTGCGAAGTACCTTGTTGATAGTTTCGACCATGTGCACTGGAATACGAATCGTACGTGCTTGATCTGCGATTGCGCGCGTAATTGCCTGGCGAATCCACCAAGTTGCATAAGTCGAGAACTTAAAACCTTTATCCGGATCAAACTTCTCAACTGCGCGGAGCAAACCAGTGTTGCCCTCCTGAATCAAATCCAAGAAATCAAGGCCGCGACCGGAGTAGCGCTTTGCAATCGAAACCACGAGACGCATGTTCGATTCAGCCATTTTATCCTTGGCTTTCTTCTGCTCTTTTGGCGTACCGTTAATAATTTTCTGCGCAAGCTCATACTCCTCTTCCTGGCTAAGAAGCGGAATTTTACCAATCTCGCGGAGATAAAGTTTTACTGAGTCATCAGAAACCTCATCGTAGCTTGCCGAATCAAAATCAATATTCAAATCCTCTTCGGATTCTTCGTCAATATCGTCGAAACTAGGCTCATCTACGTAGTTATCGTCGAGCCCTAAATCGTTTCTTTCTTCGTCGTCCATATACCCCTTAAGTTGTTATTTTTACTTTGTTTTCGTCGTTTTCGTTTTATCTAAATAACTTCTATCTGGCGCGGGGTATAAACAAAAACTTCCCGCATTTCCAGCGCATTCATTGCGAATTATAGCATAAAACTAAAATCTATCCTAATTTTTTATCTAATTTCTGCATTTCGCGTAGGAGTTCGTCGACTTTTTCGTCATCCTCCGCTTCTTCTGCCACGCGAATCGCTTCCGCCAACGCCGCGCGTTCCGCTTCTAGACGTTCACGCATCACCTTCTTTAATAGGTTCTTCGCTTCACGCTCGCGCCCTGCCTTGTCGAGCTTCGCATACAATTCGTCAAAGATTAACGCCAACTCATCATCATCTAAACCAGCCGCCGGTTCAAAGTCATCCAAAGCAACTGGGCCATTCTTCACGAGCGCCGCCAAGTTTTTCTCGGCGCGCGAAATCTCCGCTTTATCGCCCTTCACCGCGACGTTCTTCTTCATCTTCTTCTCAGCCTTCACGACTTTCTTTGCACGAAACGCCTCAAGCGAAATACCAAGCCTGTCACTTACGATACGCTCATATTTCTCGCGCAAAACCGCATCCTCAACATCGTCAATCAAAGTCTTTGCCGCAGCCGCATATTCTGCGAAACCCTTCTCTGTGCGTAAGTTGTACTGCCCCTCATATTTCTCGAGCAACCACTCCAACGCCGGCCTATAGCTCTGCGTTGCCTTCTGCCAAAGTGCTGGATCCTTCTGAATCAATTCATCCGCGTCCTTGCAACCATGATAATCGTCAATCACCGAAAGATAGATGCCAAACTTCGAGGCCATCGAGATTGCACGTTCTGCCGCCCTTACGCCCGCTTCATCGCCGTCATAAGCCAAACGAATGTCATTCGTCATGCGTGCAAAGCTCTTCAAGTGCATTTCCGTCATTGCCGTACCGGCCGTCGCAACCGCTTCACAAACTCCTGCCTGATGCGAGGAAATCACATCCATGTTTCCCTCTACAACCACCACAAACTCCGAACGACGAATCGCGTCCTTTGCCTGGCTCAAACCAAAGATATGGCGCCCCTTGTTATAGAGCAAAGTCTCCGGCGTATTCAAATACTTCGGCGAATTTTCATCCTTCTCGATAATGCGTGCCGTAAAGCCAATCACACGCCCAGATACATCCATCAAAGGCACCGTCATACGACCCTTAAATAGATCGCCGCCAAAGCGGTTCACGAGACCCGCATCCTCAATTTCTTTCTTCGTAAAGCCACGTTTTGTCAAGAAATCGACGAGCGCCCTGCCCGACTTCGGCGCATAACCAATGCGGAATTTCTCTACCGTATTCTTATTCAAATTACGCTTATAAAACACGTAATTCATCACGGCTTTATTCTTCGTCAAACAGAACTGAAAATACTTCGTTGCAAGCTCCAGCGCCTCATACAAACGCGCCTTATGCTCCGCCATTTTCTTGTCATCGCCAGAGTAGCGTTTTAGCTCAACGCCTGCCTGCTGCGCAAGCTTCTCCAGCGCTTCGCGGAAGGTGATGCCTTCCATCTCCATCACAAAAGTAAAGATATCGCCGCCTTTATTGCTCGAAAAATCATGCCAGATTCCCTTCTCTGGCGAAACCATAAAGCTCGGCGTCTTGTCTGTCCCCCAAGGTGAGTGCCCCTTGAAATTTCTACCGGCACGCTTCAACTCGATGTATTGCCCAATCACATCTTCAACAGCTAGCCGCGCCCGAATTTCCTCTTTGGCATCCTCCATACCTCTATTATACCCCATAAGCGCCAAATATTCCTCAAAGCCCCTCTTAAACTTAACGTGCTTATGCTATAATGCAAGTATGGATAACAATAAAGCTTCAATGGATAACAAAGCTTATCTTGATCAAATCGCCGTCAAAGGCAAAGTAAAATCGGGTCCTATCTTTACCCCGATGCTTATTAAGTTAATCGCCGCTGGCGTCGTTATGCTAATCACGATGATTGTCGTCGGTAGTGTCATTAGCAGTAGCAACGCAAAAGTTACCCAATCTCACGAGCGCGTCTATCTCCGCATTTCCAAGCTCGGCGACAAAAGCAACAACGCTCCACTCGCTAAGTATTCCAAACTTCTCCGTAATTCCGATCTTCGCGCATATGCTTCTACGCTTCATAGCACCCTCGAAACGACCAACAATAAATTGAGCGGCGTCATCGGTACCACTGGTGTCAAAACTTCTGGCATTTCTGCCGAAGTTACCAAGGCCGAAAATGCCAACATATCCGCTTACACAAGCGCCCTAGAAAACGCTATTCTCTCCGGCACTCTCGATCGCGTCTTCGCTACTGAGACCCTCTATCAGATTTCTACCCTTATCCAATACGAAAACGAATCACTCAAGAAGGCTAACAGTCAGAGCTACGCCAACCTCATTAAGCAATCTATTCAAGACCTTACTACTCTAGAAGAAAACTTCAATACTTGGTCGGAAACCCATTAAAAAATACCCCTCGATTTGAGGGGTATTTTTTTATTCTGCCGAAACTTCGTAGGCGTGACGAATCAAATCGAATATTTCATCGTCAGTTAGCTGGCCTGAGCAAATGATCTCAATACCATTGCGGCCCAAAGCGCGACTCTCCATCACGCTTTCGTAGCGGCTCTGCAAAGTCTGGCCGAGCTTTCTATCGCAACGCAATTCAAGGCGGAGCGGCGTTTTACCCTGCTCCATGCAGAGAAAAATCTTTTCGCCACGCTCGAAAATCTGCCAGCCTTTTTCGACGCGGCCAGCAATATCGTCGAAGCGCTTCAAATATTCTAGGACAGCTTCTTCAGATACCATTTCAACTCCTCAATGCTACCACGAATATCATCAAGTGCGCGGTGATTTTCTGGTTTCAAAAACTTCTGACCGAGCGCATTCTCGAAGTAAACCTTCCAGGCCGACACATCAAGCTGACGATAATGCAAACGCGCATTTAATGTTGGCCATTCGCGTTCAATAAACTTCTGATCCTGATGAATCGAGTTACCAGCAAGATACACTACTGCATCGCCACAGTTCTCAGCCACAAAATCCAAGAGCTCCTTTTCGATCGTCGCGGCTGGTTTACCGGAGGCATTCTGCGCCACGAGGCCGTCATAAGAAGCTTTATTTTTCTCCCAGAATTCGCCAACCATACGCTTCGCAATAATCTCGTCCGAAACTTTCACGACGCCCGTATAGGTCGCTTTTTCCTCGAGGCCCCAGTCCGTAATAATCGCCGCAACCTCAAGAATTCTGTCGTGCACTGGAGAGAGCCCCGTCATTTCGAGGTCTACCCAGAGCAACATCGATTTTTCTTTTTTCGCCGTCATTTACTTCTTAACGTCGAGCTTAAGAGCCTTAATTACAATGTAGATGACAAATGCCAAGATAATGAAGTTAATCAAATCGTTAAGGAAGGCACCAAGCGACAAAACTGCGCCAGTGTCGCCGAGAGCGACCGTCCAACCCTTCAAACCTTCGGTAGAGCCAAGGAGAAGGCCAATTGGTGGCATAAATACGTTATTTACGAGAGAGTTAACTAATGCGCCAGCATGAGTACCAAGTACCAAACCTACTGCGAGACCAACGATATTCTGCTCGCGGATAAACTGCATGAAGCCACCACCGTGACTCTTTGCCTTACCAAGACCCGCCTGTGCGAGACCTTTTACCTTACCTGCTGCACCAGCTGCTTTTTCGGTAGCTTTCTTTGCTTTTTCTGCCATATTCTTCCCTTATTTAAACTTAATTTCACTATAGCAAAACTTGACATATTTAGCAATCTGTGCTATAATGACCAGGATAACTGCCCACAAGGGCCAGTTTTTGACCTTTAAAGGCCATTGACACATGAAAGGGAGGTGTTTTTCATGGCAGAGATGTATAAGTTTATACCGTCCGGCTTCTCTTTCAAGAAAGCTGACGGGTATAATAAGGTGTTGCCAATCACCATTGGGCAATACTTCGAACACGCCAGGGGCGTTGGCACCGACCTCTATATCGTAAAGCACTATACGAAGCACGGCTCCGCAGAGCTTGCAAGAGGTTACGTGCCTACGGGCAACATTGAGAATGCTAAAGAGCTATACGAAAAGCAAAAAGAGCTCGAAGCTAAACTCGATCAAGCAAAAGACGTTGCTTCCGAATATATATCCAAACCAACCAAGATATACCAAAATCGAGATGGAGAATACGCTGTCGTATTCGTATCTTGCAAAGATGGTTATATTGGCTGCGGATGGTACGATCACGCCGGAACACGTAAAAAGGGATTGAAGTTAGCAGCGTTCGTGTTGTACGCCCTAGGATTCATCAACGCGGAAAATGATGAAGTTTTCTGGGAAGTTACCTACAAGTATCTCCCCTACGATTCAGAACTTGGTCGCTCAGAAATCGCTGACGACATCATCCTGAAATCAATGAAAGCTGAAATCATTGAGCGGAACAATGCGTCCACAAGAGTGGTGCGCCTGACAGACAGCAATGGCAATACATAATATGGAAAAGTCCCCGACGGTTAAGTCGGGGACCTTTTTGTTGAGAAAATAATGCCGAAAATGTTAAGCGCTGAGCTGAGCTTTTTTGTACTCAACATACTCTTTCACGGCTGGGTTCTGGCCCAAACTACCATAGCAGCTCAGAGTCTCATCGTACTCTGCCTCGGTCTTTGCGTCAGTTAAATCGTTGATCAAGCATGCGAAATCTTTCGCCTCTGTACTGCTTGCCTCAGACTTATCTCCAAGAGCAATCAGATACAGCATAGCATCAGCCATCTGATCGATTAATCTCGACTCTTCAGAGTTGTAAACTTCGTGGACCTTTTCAATCTCCTCAAGTTCTCCTACGGAGTACTCATCAGGATGAAGTCCCAACTGATTCGCCTCAGACATCTTCTTTGCAACATTACCATCTACGTACATAAAGCACCTCTTTCCCTGCCCTTACCTAGGGCAAATTTTATTCTACCCCGGTAAGGACAGGTGGCGAACCTGTACTCTTCGGGCTAGTTTTCCGTTCCCCGCCTACAGAAAACTAACCCGAAGCAACGTGAATGTTGCAAATTCGACTTAGTCTCAACAAATAAATGAACAGCGGCCCGATTTATTATCGAACCACTACTTCATTATATCACAGATGCCTATTTTTGTCAAGGTAAGCTTATGCTTACATCTTCTCTGGAATCTCAATACCCAAGAGGTCAAGACCACGCTCAAGCACCGTTGCGGCACGCGCCACTACCCAGAGACGAGCCGCCTTCACGTTATCCTCCGCCGAGGAAATCGGCGCATTCTCATAGTAGCGATTCATCTCCTGTGCGAGCTCGAAGCAGTAGCCCGCAATCTTATGCGCTTCCAAGTTCTCTGCTACGCCGGCCACTAATGCTGGGAATTCTAGCAATTTCTGCAAAACCGCCTTCTCTGCCGCGAAATCATAATCACCAAAATCTGCGCCCGCAAAGTCCGCATTCTTCTCGAGAATTCTGCGCATACGTACGCACGCATACTGGCAGAATGGGCCAGACTGACCAGTCAAAGCAAAAATCTTATTCGGATCGTAAAGGATGCCAGTCTTGCGGTCCGCTACGAAGTCAGAATATTTGATCGCACCGGTCGCCACGCGGCGAACATCTTCGTCGGAAAGTTCAGAGCCAGCGAAGTTCTCGCGTACACGCTTCTCCGCATCGTCAAGCATCGCCTCAAGCAAAACTACGCCCTTGCGTGAAGACATCTTCTCGCGCTTACCGTCCTCAGTAACCTGATCAATCGTACCAAACCAAACATGCTGCATCTCAGCATTCCAGCCAAGCTTCTTCGCTACCGCAAAGAGCTGCTCAAAGTAAAACTTCTGCTCTGCACCAACCGCGTAAATCAAGCGATCCGCCTTCCACTCATGGAGACGATAGTCCAAACAACCAAGGTCCGTCGTTGCATAAAGCGCTGCACCATTGCTCTTAAGAACTAGCATCGGCACCTCAATACCAAACTCGTCCAAAGGACAAATCACCGAGCCATCCTCGTTCTTTACGAAGACGCCCTCATCAAGGTATTTCTGCACCAAAGCTTTGCCGCGCTCCACAAAGAAGCTCTCGCCAAGCTCATAATCCGTCGAAAGATTCATGCGCTTCATCACGCCATGAATGTGGTCGAGCGAAATCTTGTTAAAGCGCTCAGAAAGCTCTACCGCCTCTGCGTCACCCGCCTCAAGCTTGAGCAGCCAATCCTGTGCGGAATCCGCCAAAGCGTGCTCACCTGCCGCCTCTTCAGCCTTCATATCAGCCTTCATCTTGATATAAATCTCACCAAGATCGTAAATCGTCACGGTATCTATATCGAGGCCAGAGCGCTTAAAACCTGTCGCCCAGATGCCAAATGGCGTGCCAGCATCGCCGAGGTGGTTATCAGTAATCACCTTCCAACCATTCGCCTCAAGGATGCGCTTTGCCGCCCAACCCTGCGTACCAGGACGCAAGTGACCGACCGAGTAAGGCTTTGCCATATTTGTACTAGGAAACTCCGAGACCGCCGTCTTACCCGCGCCAGACTGATTATAGCCATAGTCATCCGTCCAAGCCTCAGCCAACTGCCCCTGCAATGCGCGGCCACTCACGGCAATATTAATAAAGCCTGGGCCAGCAACCGTATATTCAAAATCCGTAGGTAGCTCAGCAATAATTTCTGCCGCAATATCACGTGGTGCCTTCCCTACTGCTTTTGCGAGACGCATCGCAACATTACAAGAGTAGTCGCCCTCGATTTCTGCCGGCACCGGCGCAAACTCCACTGGAACCTCCGTTCCGTAGAGCTTCTTAATAACTTCAGAAATTTTTGCTTTCAAATTGTCCATAATTACCTATATTTTACCACATCCAAGGAATAACCACTTGCTTTTTCTGCAAAACTGTGCTATAATAACCATATTGCCGTTGTTTTTCAGGCGGTAAAATATGGCAGATGCCAAGTATCTTAAGAGGAGGTTTTTTCAAATGACTAAGAAAAAATCACATGTTGCACTTGTTAAGAACTACATTCAGCTGAGCACTAAGGAGGAGCTCATTAAGGACAAAGAGAAGAAGATCGATGAACCCAAGGACCTCTGGAAGCTTCGTCGCACACTCGAGTCCTGCGGACTCAACCCCAATAGCAGTCACTTAATGGATTGCGCTATAATCCTCGACAATCGCTCGAAAGTCGAAGGATATCTCACCCGCGCAAATGATCCGGAAATGCACTACGCTAAGAGATCTAACGGCAAGAACGCCGGCAAGATTAAGGCAAACTCCATCGAGGCAGCCGAGCTGAAAGCACTTGGACTGTCCACGACAGACCCTAGAACAATCGCTAATATGCTCGCAAATGTGTTAGCCTCTCAGAGAGCTATAAAGAAAACTAAGCGTACGAAAAGAGTTAATAATATGCGTGCGCTCAATAACAGACTCTACTTGGAGACACTCAAGGAGCTCGAACAGGAAGAAAGAGATAACGAGGATGCAATGCTCGTCCCGGTTATCATCGACTATGATGCTATTACGGAGTTCGCTACCCGTCAGTTCATGCCTGCCTAAAATTTGTAAGCAAGAGGGCGGCTCCCTCTTTGCATATAAGTAACCCATTCACCGCGTAAGCATTACAAAGCAACACACCTCAAACCCTACCCAAAAGGCGCCCCGCAAGGAGCGCCTTTTTCTATTTCCAAATCACAGTATATGGATCGCCAGCTGCACCAGTACCACCGCTGACAATCGCGTCAGCTTTGAGCGAAATGACTGGACGCACGCCTCGAGAATCCGTGATATTATAATTCCCCAAAAAACCAGTCGTAAATACCGAAAAACCGTCAACATAATTGTTGTATACGATAAATGGCGACATCGTCCACATATCATATCCAGTACGCAAATAATTGGTTGAAACCGAATCTAGTAAGGCGCCAGCCAAAGTCGCTTCGTCGGCCGTCAATAAGCCAACTGGGTACGTCAATTTGCCATTACCTTTTTCTGCACTCACCGTGAACGAATCCTCCTTCGAACCACATTCAACACTCGGAGTGCGTTTATTGCCAGATACGTACTTATTTCTACCAAATGCCGCAAAGTACGAAGGCCTATATGACACCTGCTCTGCGACTATATAATTGTCGCTCGCAGATAGCGGACCCGAAAAGAACGAGCGATCATTGCAAAAAACAGTGTCCTCAAGATCATTCGTATAACTCGTCATATGTGCGCTATACCAATTATCGACAGTCGTCTTTATCCTAGAATTATTATCATTCGCAAACATTTCGCGCTTTACTGTATCGATCGTTTTTCCACCACTAAATGAAATTGCAAAAGCCGCTGTACCTACGGCATGCACTAAATGGCGGACCGTACTACAGCTCGTGCTAGACGAACCACAAGTATAGCGATACTTCGCCGCAAATTCCTCATAATCGCTCGACCAATTCGTCACCGTCTTGGTATCTACGAGCACATATCTACCATTCTCGTATCTGATGCTGTTCGCATATACCGTACCGGCAGAAAACGACGTTTCCGTGATTTGATATGTCGCACCATACATATAACCAACATAAGCCGGTGAGTTGGAAGACGAGTTGAAAGGCGTATTCGAAACGATCGTATTACTCCCAACTTCCGAGCAAGTCCCATTTATCGGCGCACCATCATAAATCATCTTCACGCCGCCAGTATTAGTCGTACGCACAATTCTCCAACAATAATCACCAAACAGCACATAATTATTCTTCACATCGCCTCTAAAATAATGCACTGGACGCGGATCAGCCTGATGTGCGGCCAAAGTATAAACACCGCTCTTTGTGCTTGAGATAAACGTTATATTATTCTTTTCATCAACACCCTGCGACTGTTCCGCGATAATGCTATACAAACGTTTATCTTTTTCAGCTTCATAATCCCACTCTTCCTTGCTTTTATCAGCCTGCAGGGTTTGAGTAGTGACATATAGATGATATTTAGATCCGTCATATGGATTATCCGGCTTAGTACACACCGTCTTTCCGTTTACGTCAGAACAAACATTGTCGCCAGCAAAATTCATGCCACAATTTAATGTTACAGATTTAATAAAGCTCGTAGTCCACTCGCCAGGAGCTAACGTATAGCGATAATAATACCAGCCATCACCGCCATCAAGCCAATCATCGACGTAATCGAAATTTATCTGCGCAATCGATTCATTATTATCATTTTTAAGCGGTAACTCGGTCACATGATCAGCGCTAGTACTATTTGCGCCCTTCCAGAACTCTTCATAAGAAACCCGCGCTGTTACGTTAACATCACCAGTATTTTTAATAACCACCAGCTTCGGTATCTCCTCGCAAGGCTGCCAGTTATTTGGCGAGGAAAAATACTCAGACGCCTCTGTTTTATATACTCCAAGATGGAATAAATTCACGAAAAAACCTTTCGACGTATGATATGCCATCGTACCGCCAATTAACACCAACACGCCTAACAAAGCGATGATTAAAATATTCTTTTTCTTCTTCATACTCTTCCCTATACCCCTCTCCTATCAAGCGTATACCACGTCGGAAATGTTGCATTAGAGCATTCAGTATCGGAGAACATATATTTCAAACTTGCATCCTCAGACACGCTCCAATTGTTTAACACTGAAGCATCAGAGACTTTAGTCGAACTAAACATATTTTCAAACGAAGTTCCTTTCGATACATCCCAGTTCGCTAACGGGCTAAGATTCCTAATTTTAGATGACATATCGTTCCCGATATTACTACCAGCAAAAGCCCAATTAAAATTAGTAACGTTGCCAACATTCCAATTCGCCAACGGACTCAAATCAACAATCTTAGCATTCCCAGCCAGAAACGCACTCATATTTGTAACATTAGAAACATTCCATCTCCGCAAAGGCTCAAGACTTTGTATATTACCAGAGCCCGCAAAAAGATACGAGATGTCTGTAGCATTAGACATATTCCACCCCGATATTCCGCTAATATCCGTAAGGTTGCTCATCCCCTCAAAGACAGAACGGAAATTAGAAATATTACTCACATCCCAGTTCTTTAGGCCATCCAAATTTGTCAATGCGCTATTTCTAGAAAAAGCACCGTTAAGACTAACCGTTTCAGGAATTTTCCAATATTCTACCGCCGGCCAATACTCATCAGTAAAATAGTAGCCGTAATTCGAAGAGTTATTAAAGGCTCCACTCCAGCTTGAAAGACCGCTCACGTCCCAATGTGATACTACAGACATAGCTTCGGGACTAGGAAGAAAGCTGCCATAAAAGAAACCACCCACGCTAGCCAATTCCCTCATATCGAAATATTGGAATCCCGAAACGTCGGTCGGCGTCTGCGTAAAAAACATTCCATTAAATACACCACCAATGCCGTCCGCCTTATTCCAAGTAATCGCATCCGCCGTCGAATACCAATACATCGTCTTATCGCTAGTAGAATACCAAAAATAGATCGGCGTCGACTCATCCGCGTCTTGAACCTCAGTCATCGATGATACGGCAGAAATCTCAGGAAGCACACTGCTACGCTTAAATGCCGTCAACTCCCTATTCTGTTTTATTCCATTCCACCATGATGATATTCCAGACTTAAGCTTCGCGAAAGTACTCGGCTCTCGCCATTCGTTATAAGCATCCGCAAACGATACATCCGCCTGCACGAGCTGAGCGGTAATTCCTAAATGATAACTTGCGCCCTCGTATCCATCACTAACAGAACCATCATTGCTCGTTCCGCCAACCATCTCGTTTTGCGCAAGATTCGCATCACAGCTGAATGTAACGGATTTAATGAATTCCGAACTTTCACCGCTGTTTAATGTTTTTTTAAGGTAGTAGTAACCATCTCTCAATTCCCAGTCGTCATTAGCGAGCTCGATAGTCGCTAATTTTACGCCATCTTTTATGAGGCCCAGTCGTTTTCCGTCCGCAGACACCCAAGATTCTTTCATTTTTATACGAGCATTGACGGCAATATTACCCGTATTCTTAACTGTCACAATCTTCTCTGTCTTGTCACAAGGCATCCACGCCGTAGGACTATCAAATGTTTCAGATACTTCAGTCCTAAAAAATCCAAGCTTAAAATTATTATTAAAATTAAACAGATCTTGGTTATATGCAACAACACCGCCAATCAAGACGGCCAATACCGCAACGCCGCCAATCGCAAATAGTGTCTTTCTACTCTTTATAGCCATAAAACACACCTAAATATCTTTCTTAAATTATAACCATTAGCACATTTTGTTGCAACCAAAAAATCCCCCGAGCTAACGGGGGGATTTCCTTATTTGCTTGCCGCTTTAATCAAGCCATCGAATAGCGGATGCGCACGATACGGGCGCGAACGAAATTCTGGGTGTGCCTGCGTTGCGACAAAGTAGTCGCAGTCTGGCGCCTCGACAAACTCTACGAGCTTGCCGTCTGGGGACGTACCAGCAATCACCACGCCGCCAGCATTAATCTGTTTCATAAACTTCTGGTTAACTTCATAGCGATGGCGGTGGCGCTCGACCACGTTCTCAGTACCATAAAGCTCGGCAATCTTCGTACCCTTAATGAGCTTTGCAGGATAATTACCGAGACGCATCGTGCCACCGGTGCTTTCCTTGCCCTTCTGGCCCTCCATGATATAAACCACGTTCTTGCCTTCTGGCGCGTCAAACTCCTCAGAGTTTGCACCCTCAATACCGCCACGACGCGCTGCTGCAATCACAGCCGTCTGCAAACCAAGGCAAATACCAAGATACGGTTTGTTATTCTTCAAACAATACTCAGCCGCAGAAATCTTGCCCTCAACACCACGAGAGCCAAAGCCGCCAGGAACCAAGATGCCATCGACCTGTTCAAAGTCGCGCACCGTTGCTTCCTCTGCATTAATCCAAACCGTTTCAAGTTTTACGTCATTCTTCCATGCTGCCGCCTTAAGAGCCTCAGTCACAGAAAGATAAGTATCAGTATTATCGATATACTTCGCCACGAGACCAATCTTAACAGTCTTCTTTGGCGTAGATTCAATCTGTTTAACAAGCTTTTCCCAGGTGGTCATATCAGGATCACCATGGTCAATGAAGCGCTCGAGTGGAGCAAGTACGCCACCCTTCACTGCGTTAAGTGGAACCTCATAAACCGACTTTGCGTCTGGCATCAAAACCACTGCATCCTCTGGCACTGCGCAGAAGGTAGCAAGTTTCTTTGCAATATGTGGCGCCTTGATAACCTTATCAACGTCCATACGCGCAACAACCATATCTGGAATAATGCCAAATTCACGCAAATCGCGAAGCGAGTTCTGTGCCGGCTTAGTCTTAAACTCCTCAGAAGTTGAGAGCCAAGGCACATAGCAAACATGAACATAGAGACAATTCTCGCGACCTACTTTAGCGCCAAATTCGCGAATCGCCTCAATAAAATGCTGACCTTCCATATCGCCGACCGTACCACCAATCTCAACAATGTGGACATCCGACTTAAAATGCTTCGCATTCTCTAGGAAAGTCTGCTGCACCATGCCAGTTACATGTGGCACAAGCTGCACGGTCTTACCACCGAATTCACCAGCGCGCTCAGCGTCAATCAAACGCTTATAAAGCTTGCCTGATGTCCAGATTGAGTTCCCCGTCATTTCCTCGTCCAAGAAACGCTCATAATGACCGAGATCCAAATCCGTCTCCGCCCCATCCTGCGTCACAAAGCATTCGCCATGTTCGCGTGGATTCAGCAAGCCCGCATCAACGTTTAGATACGGATCGCATTTCTGCATAGAGACTTTGAGCCCCTTTGCTTTCAAGATGGCGCCAATACTAGCCGCCATGATACCTTTACCGACGCCAGAGATAACGCCGCCGGTCACGAAAATATATTTAGTGTTTGTTTTCATCTTGGGCACACCTCCTTATCTTGCCCTACCCATTAATACACACCTTAAATGTATATTATTTTCTCGACAAGCACAAGCATTGAAAACTACATATTTAGTGTTCTAAAACTTGCGCGGAACGCTATTTTTTATTCTTACCTAGGCCTGCGGTATAATTAAAAGCAATGAAAAGCTTTTATCATACTCGCTATCGCTTCTATAAACCAGATCAAAAAGAACATACTATTTTCGCAATTAGCGATATTCATTTTAGCGATCTCACCGAAGACAATCTCGAGCAAATCGCGCAAAAAATCGAACATGTCAAACCGAAAATCATCACCATTTCCGGCGACCTAATCGACTCGCTCGAATCTGTCGACGAACCTCACGAAATCGCTCGTCTCAAAGCCTGGGTTACACGCATTGCGAAGGTTGCACCAGTCTGCCTCTGTCTCGGCAACCATGATTTCTATCGCCAAAAAGAAGGCTTCAAATCCGGCCTCAGCAAAAACCGCGGTTATGTCGCCGAGCGCAACGATAAATTCATCAAGGCCATTAGTGAAATCGACAACGTTCATTATCTCGACGACGCCTGCTTCGAAAACGACGAATTCTATGTCTTTGGCCTTACTCTACCGCCGACCTACTACCATTTCGACTACGTCACCGAAAAACAAGGCGGCATTTTTCACCCTGGCAGCGAAGACATTAATATTTTGTTCGAAAAGCTCGACGACCTAACCGAATTCACTCAGAAGCTCCCAAAGAAAAAGACCAAAATCCTGCTCGTTCACTCCCCTGTTCATATGCTCAACGAAGCCGTCAAAGAAAAGCTCAAAGAATTTGATTTCATCTTTGCAGGCCACATGCATAATGGCGTTGTCCCGCCACTTTTAAACGAAATTTGGCGCGGCAAAAGCGGCATCATCACTCCGTCTAAGCATATCTTCACCAATCACAATACTCGCACCGGCCTTTATGACAATCAGCTCATCGTTCTCGGCGCCGTCACGACCGTCCAAAAAGGCGCCGGTGCCCTTCGCGCCCTAAACCGCGCTTTTCCAGTCAATTACGCCACCGTCGAAACCACCAAAAACGAAACCTACTCGCGCAAACCCGATATTCACAAGAAATACGAAAAGTGGTACTAACTCCGCTTATGTTATACTCAAATTAACTAACGAAGGAAAAACTTATGGATAATAGCCAGCCAAATCCAATCCAACAGCAACCACAGCAGCCACAGGGCGCCGCACCAACTCAACCAGGCGTTCCACAAAAGAATAGCGGCAACACTGTATTAATCATCGTAATTGTCCTAATTGTTCTTCTCTTCTTAATTCCATTGGCACTCGTTGCATTTATCATCTACGGCGTAGGTAACTGGGCTAGCAGCCATCCAGACGAAGTCCAAGATTTCGTCAATGAGCTCGAACGCGGCACTTCCGAAAACTATGTCGCCGGTACCTGGAACTGCGCTAGCGGCACTGGCAGCACCACAGATCGCGACAACTACTCCACTACTCTCAAGCTCAATAAGGATATGACTTTCAAATACGGCCCTTATGGCGACCTTTCAAATAACCATTACTCCGGCACCTATACATTCAAGGATGAGGATAAACATACCGCCGACGGTAAATATGATTACTACATGATCGATTTCGACACCACCGAAGCAGTATTTGACGGCGAAGAAGACACCGATTCCGGCAAAGGCATCAACCAGATGGAAATGGGTATCACCAAGACCGAAGACGGCAAACAAGCCATCACTATTTTCACTTCTAGTTACAACATGTACTACTGCTATAACGACGAAAAATAAAGATTCTACCTACGGTTTGTAGTCTTTTTGGCTGCCGAAATATAAAATCGAGTCATAAAAATTAAACAAGGAGAGTCATGGACTTAAAGAAAATCGGAAAGTTCATCGCCGAGAATCGCAAGAAGGCCGGTTTCTCGCAAGAATCTCTCGCCGAAGAACTCGACATCAGCAACCGCTCCGTTTCAAAGTGGGAGCACGGCATTTGCCTGCCCGAAACCACCAAGATGCCAGAGCTTTGCAGGCTATTCAATATCACTATTAATGATTTATTCAGTGGAGAAATCGTAGACATGAAAAACAATGAAAAGAAACTAAACGAAAACCTTCTTGCTCTTGCAAAAGAAAAAGAACAAAAAGACAAACAGCTTCTTACTCTCGAATGGGTGCTAGGCTTCCTCGGTCTCACCGCCTTCCTCGCAATGGTTTTTATGTGTATTCCAATCGCCGACTCAAATACGCCGCTCGCAGTTGCTATGTTTATCGTAGGCTTCATCATCTTCATGGTAGCCGCCTTCTTTGCACTCAAAATCGAGCAAATTGCAGGCTATTACCAATGCGCAAAATGTGGTCATAAACATGTCCCAACTTTCGGCGCCGTTTTCCTCGCCATGCATATGGGTCGCACCCGTCATTTGCGCTGCCCAAAATGCGGTGAAAAATCCTGGCAAAAGAAGGTATTGTAATCTGTAAAAATCATTGACTTTTCAAGGTGTTTATGGTATAATCAATAAGATATAATCTTTCGGGGAGATATAATGAAAAAAACATTTGCCGTATACTATAAACGCGATGTAAACGAGCAAGGTCAACTATACTCAAAAATAGAAGAAAAGCAATTTAATGAAGCTATTTTTGACCTCCGTGATAGTCTCGCCGAAAAAGATATAGATCTCATCTTAATCACACAGCAAAACCCATATGTTGGCAACGGTCAATTCTATGGCTATTGGAAACCAAACAACAATCGTCGTTTCGAAAAAGTAAACGAGCTAGTGAAACCAGACCTCATGCATGATAAAGGCCACATTGACTTTAGTGACGGCTTTCTAAACTTCTTTAATAGCCACGATTTCGCGCGTTTAGGACGCAATAAATACACGCAAGCCGTCCTCGCAGAAGGCTTCATTCCGCGCACATACTTAGTATGTAGTGAGAAAGACTACGACAAGGTTCTAGAAAACATCAAGTCCGAACAAATCGTAGCTAAACCTCTCGATTTGAACGGCGGCAATGGCGTCACTCTTTATAATCGAAACAACCTCAACGAGAACCAAAGTTTCCCTGTTATTATGCAGGAATTCGTCGAGACTAGCGGCGGTATTGACGGTATGGTTAACGGCCGTCACGACATTCGTCTCTACATCATCGACGGCGAAGCAGCCATGTGCTCTATCCGCCAACCAAAGGAAGGCGGCTGGCTTTCTAATACCCATCAAGGCGGCACAATCCACTTTTATAACAAGTCCGAAATTAACCCAGAATTACTAAAATTCGCTCAACCAGTTATCGAAAAATTTGACCAATTCGGCGGCAAGTTTTATTCCATTGATTTTATGCACGGCAACGATAGCTGGTATATGGTAGAAATGAATGATCGTCCAGGAATGCCGGCTCTCTTTCAAGATACCAATGGCGCCGTCAAGGAATTCCACGAAAAACTAGCAACTATGATAGCAAAGGAACTCGCATGAACAAAGAAATCGACAGCCTAAAAATCACCAGCAGACTTCTTTCAAAAGAAGCAGAAAGCCGTGGCTGGAAAGTAGAAATAATCAAACCAACTAGCGACTACCTTCAAGCAATCATGCGCGCAGAAAAAGACGGCAAAGAGTTCGTCTACGCCTCAACGTTGACTTCACTCACTCCAGCCTGCGGATATTTCATTGCTTCCGATAAATATCTGACCTACGGCTTTTTAAAAGGCACCGACGTATCTATACCGGACTTCGTAATGACTCCTGGCGACTCGGACGATTTTAGCGATGCAAAAGCACTTCTAACAAAATACGGACGCGTCATAGTAAAACCCGCCTGTACCGACCATGGCGATGGCATAACAATGAATATTACCGACAACAACCAACTGGCTGACGCAATTGCCGTAGCTCGCAAGGCGGCAATCGAGAGCAGATCTTTAGCTATTCTCGTTCAGCAACAAGTCGAAGGTAAAGAATATCGTTTCTTGGTAGTAAACGGAAAATGCATTGCCGTCGCAAACCGTCGCCCAGCATTCGTAATCGGCGATGGCAAAAAGACAATCAAGGAATTAGTTGAAGAAAAGAACCAAAACCCACTCCGCGGAGAAGAACACGATAAACCGCTCACAAAAATCAGCCTCGAAGAAGTCGCTCAAATTAATGGCGAAGCTTTTCTTGAGTCTATTCCAGAGAATAACCAAGAAGTTGAAGTCTTAAAGACTAGCAATCTAAGCCGCGGCGGTGAAGCTGTTAACTGCACCGATATTGCATCCAGCGAGCTAAAAAAGCTAGCCGAAGAAGCCGCCGTACGTTGCCAACTCGGTATCGCAGGTGTAGATATTATCACTACTGATATTCGTGGCGGCGGCAAGAGTTACGTCATTGAAGTAAACTCAATCCCCGGCATTCGTATGCATATTTATCCAAGCGTCGGAAAACCGATCAACGTAGCAAAATACATTATCGACGCCCTCGAACGCACCGCTCATCCAATCGCCAATCCTCCAAAAACTGTTATCGGTCGCTCCGAATACGTCAAATCACCATTCTTTGGCGAAGACGTCAAAGTTCCAGCTCGTACCGATACCGGCGCCCGCGTCGCATCCATTTGGGCTAGCGATGTTTCAATGAGTGAAGACGGCAGACTACATTATCGCCTCTTCGACAAACAATCCGAATTCTATACCGGCGAAATGATTGAGACCGACGACTATAGAGTCTCCGTCGTTCGCAATTCTACTGGCCAAGAAGAAATGCGCTTCCGCGTCAAAATCCCAATCACTTTGGCCGGTAAGAAAATTAGCGCTTCCTTTACCCTTTCCGATCGCTCAATTAATAGCTATCCAATCCTTATAGGTAGAAATATTATCAATAATAAATTCACAGTCGACGTCACACAGAACAAATGCGAACTAAACAGCGAATCAACCCGCAAAACTATCGACGAAAAAATCAATAATGAGCTAAGTAGCAATCCATACGAATTCTACAAAAAGCACGCTCACAAAATCGTCAGCGTCAAAGGCAAACAACAATCATAAACAAAAAATATTCCAGGACATGCGCCTGAAAATTCATTGACAAAAAAGAATCCGCGACATGTGCGTGGATTCTTTTTCATAATAAGTTCTTCTTTCCAAACTTCTTCTTTCAAGAAGAAGTTTGAGGGCTTCAGCCTTATGGTAGCCCCTCATCGATGCGCATTGGAACGATATCCTGTGGGACATTCACCACATCAAATCAGCCACCTCTATTATAACGCTATTAGCGTCTTCCTCTAGCAACAGTAGAACAATAATATAATGCAGAGTCGGGCCGAGATATTCTAGTCTCTTCTACTTCTTCATATTGGCTAGATAGTGGGAGTAGAGCCCCCGTTACTGCAGTTTTGTCCAAGATTATAGTGCCGATTCGGGCCCATATATCTTGGCCTTTCCTCAAATAGTATTAATCGCATGATAATTAACACAGCAGTTAGTAACTTCTTATGGTTATTTTGTAGCAAGTTAAATCCTCTCTATTACTAGAGGAGCCTCAGAGGGGGCTCTCAGAGGCTCACAGAGGCAATTAGTCGTATCTAGTTAATCATCGCCACTTGCGCAGTGATCGCATATTCGTCATACTCTGGAGCATCCGACACATACATTTGGAAAGTATCGTCACTACCAGCCTCGAGTTTGTCCGAAAACGACATATCGCCGCCAACGATCTTGCCGTCCTTCTTGAAAATAACCACAATATGTGCCGAGTTTATTTTGGTCTTACTATTGTTATATATTTCACCAGTATAGGTAATCGTGCTATCATCTTTCTTTTCGCTTGTATTTTTAATGACGAAATCCGTATTACGTGGGTAATTTACGGCAGACTCATCCTCCCATTCGTCCAGGCTTGTCTTGAACTCAACTTTAGCCGGCTTTTCCGTCTGCTGACCATAATGGCCACCACAATACAACGTTTCTCCATAATAAGCATAATCGAGACTACAAGTGAACTCGTCAGAGAATAGTATTTTATCATCAGCACTACGAGCAACCACCTTCACTTTCGGAAAACTAGCTACTTTTCCCTTATTGTCATTTCGTATTGCGACACCATACCAAACCGAATTTCCCCACATTGTACTTTGTACATAGGTCCATCCCGAATCGGCCACTACTAATTCACCAGAAGAGCTGCTATTACTAGAACCACCATTGTCGCCCCCGCCATCATCCCCACTGCCATTACTAGCATTGAGAGCAATAATAATACCAACTATTACTCCTACTATAGCGATAGCTACTCCACATATTATCCAAATAATATTTTTGTTGCTTGTCTTACTATTATTTGCCATGTTGTCGCTCCTTTTTTCACACTATAGCATCAAAATAATCGCCTTTCCATTGCATGCACAAAAACAACAATTCATCGCTCACCATTTTGTCGACAAAACACCCAAAATAATATAATTATCTCAACATAAGCTAAGATAGCGGCATGAATAAAAAGCATTAGCACTAATTATTGCAACTCTCATGTCTCAACTATACAAAAAGGGTCGGTCGCCTCGCCGCCCTCAACTGCGCCTCCCCTATCAACATCGCCACCGTCGAAACCAGCCACAACGACGTCTACGCCCGCAAACCCGACGTCCACAAAAATATGATCCTTCAATCATTAATCAAAAAAGTCGCGACATGTGCGTGACTTCTTTTTTCGTAATTAGTTCTTTTGACGTCGGGAACTTTTCTTCCTAAGAAAAGTGCCCGCTCTCTGGTAGGCCCGGCTGGAATCGAACCAGCATTGTACCCTTAGAGGGGGTATGTCCTATCCGTTGAACGACGGGCCCATACCCGTTATTTTACCAGTTTTCTCCTTATAATGCGAGCATGCGCTTTACTAGCTTGCCACTATCCGACAAATAATCGTCTAATGTCATGCCCTTTACGGTAAAGTCTGGCTCCACACCATTCTTCAGCATCGCAGACCCTTCGTCCTTATTGGAGTATGACCAATAGACCCAACTAATTTTGCGTTTATTCATCCAGGTCACCCAACGCTCAAAGGCCTCTTCATACAACTGACCGTTCCCCGCCGCATCCGTCGCTCCACATTCCGATACGAAAATCGTATAGCCTCTGCGTTTGAAGCTGTCGGCTTTATCGCGCAATGTTTTATTGTGTGAACCAGCATAGAAATGTAGCGCATAAGCCACATTATTGTCGTCTAGCGGCGCGTTAGCTACGTCGGTAAACTCTTTGCTCCAATTCGGCGTTCCGACGATTATAAGCGATTCTGGGCTATTCTTACGAATCTTCGCAATTACTTCCTCGGCATATGGCTTAATATCTTTCTCCCATGTCGTGTCACCATTTGGCTCATTGCAAATCTCGTAAATCACATGTGGCTCATCCGCATATTTTTTCGATACTTCCGCGAAAAATTCCAACGCATCCGCCTTATTTGTCTGCGGGTTATTATCGTTCAAAATATGCCAGTCAATAATCACATACATATCGAGTTTAATTGCCGCGTCTGCAAGCTCATATACCTTCTCTTTCAAGGTTTTATTAGCAGCATAGCCGTTCGAACCAGCATCCGTATACATTGCAATACGGAACAAATTAATACCCATTTCGTCGCGCAAATGTTTAATCGTCTTCGCATTATAAAGATGACCATACCACTGCAAGCCATGCGTACTAATACCCTTCAATTGAATTTCGCGGCCAATATTGCTTACAATTTTTCCGCCTTTCGCATAGAGCCATTTTGTCTCAGGGATCTTATGCGCTTCGTCATATTCTTCTTGCATTTTATTCGTAATCATAAAATACCCCGCCACCGTTGCGGCCAAAGTTAATACTGCAATAATCGCTAAAATTACTTTTTTCACTTACCCCTCCATAGTAGGCTTAGCATTACCATCGGGCCATACTTGCGTTTTGCATCCGGTTTGAAATTCTTTGGCGTACGGCTATTACGAATATCAAATAGCAACACAACAAGCAGATAACAGATATTAATCGAAATCCAAATAATCGGAATAATGTAGAGTTCCAAACGTTCGTGCATTACCTTCCAAATCGCAACACCAAGACCCAAACCATTAAGCATCAGCATTAGCCAGTGTGCCAAGAACAACAAACCATCCGCCAGACCCTTCTTGCTTTCAGCCTTCTTGCCCTTCTTTGTAACAGAGAATTTTTTGTTCGAAAAACCAATGAGTTCTAGCAATATAGCAAACATCAAATATGGCGCCTGAATTAATTCATGAATCTTCATCCAAGTAGCTGACTTGCGACCTTCTTCCGCCCAGTCAATCGCGAAACGCTTTAGTAAATACTGCGCAAAGAATAGCGGCAAGAAGAATCTAAAATCACCTTCAATCGCAATGACATGGAAGAATACATAGATAAGCGGCAAAGCCATAAAGAACATACGACGCGTACCAAACATCCAGTACTTAATCGATACGAAATAATCGAGCTTCTGACGAATCGTAAGACCCTTGACAGTAAAAATACCGTAAGCCTTCGCCGTCTGAATACAGCCACGCCCCCAACGCGAACGCTGACGCAAAAAGCCAGATACACTATTCACTGCTTCGCCATGTGCCAAGACATCAGCAATCGCAATTCCGCGATAGCCTTTCGCTTCTATCAGCATGCCTGTCGCAATATCTTCTGCAATCGTCGCAAGCGCAAAATTACCCGCCTCTCTCAAAGCTTGACGCGAGATCACACAGTTCGTGCCACACATAATCACAGAGTTATTATTGTTACGCGCAAGCTGGATGTAGCGATAAAAATAATCCTGTTCCAAAGGCAGTTTCGTCGTAAAACGCGCCTGGAAAATATCAGGATTCTTAAATGCCTGCGGCGTCTGCACGAAGCCAACTTTTTCTTCCTTCAAAAAGAAAGGCATCGTCTTCATGAGAAAGTTTTTGTCCGGGCACATATCCGCATCAAAAATCGCTACATATGGCGAGTCAGAATTCTTTAACGCGTAGTTATAGTTCCCCGCCTTCGCATAATCATGCTTCGTGCGCGCCAAATATGTCGCACCAAACTCGCGCGCCAACTTCTTTAGCTCCTTGCGCTCGCCGTCATCGCAAAGATAAATATGTACCTTCTTTGACTGAGGATATTTCATTGCCTTGCAAGCCTTCAAAGTTTCACGCAAAACCGACTCATCCTCATTTAATGTCGCAACAAATACGTCTACGTCCGGATATTCGCCCTTATAATTTGGCGTTTTTGGCGACACTTTTTTAAAGCGCAAAACATTCCAAAAATGCACAATATATTCAAAGTTTTCAATCAACTCTGCCGCCAAAACAATCAAGCCAATAATAATATCTACCGGCCGCAAGCTAAACGGCATCGTATTCGTGATGCGATAGATCAAGTAAACAATCGAGGCGATTGCTGCCAAAATATAAACAACAATTTTTGGCCCACTCTCAAATTTCTCGATGTCACCTCTCATGCGTACTTTTAATTATACATCATGAGAGGTTTTTCTAGCGACGGCGCAAAGCTTTGTGTGATAAAAACTTAGGCGTACATTTTTGTATTTGTCAATTATTCCACCCCTGTTGTATAATGAAAAAGTTAATAACTAAAAGGAGTATTCCATGAAATTATCCGAAGAGCTCCAGTGGCGCGGTTTCGTTGCCGAGCACACGCTGGACCAAGTATCAGACCTAGACAAAGCTCCGCGTAATTTTTATTGGGGCACCGATCCTAGCGCCGATTCTCTTCACATCGGCCATCTCGCTGCTCTCATGATGTGCGCCTGTTTCGTTCGCCATGGCTATACCCCGTACTATCTCGTCGGTGGTGCAACCGGTCAAATTGGCGATCCAAAGGACACCGTCGAGCGCGACCTCAAAGGTCTCGACGAAATCGCCGCAAACAAGGCTGCTCTCGCTAAGCAAATCGTTCGTGTCACTCATTCCCCTGCTGACACCAAGATTCTCGACAACCTCGATTGGTTCGGCGAAGTAAAAATCCTTCCATTCCTCCGCGAGATTGGCAAGGCTTTCAGTATGACTCAGCTTCTCGATCGCCAGTTCGTCCAGGCTCGCATTGGCGAAGGTGGCTCCGGTATTTCTTATGCCGAGTTTAGCTACACCCTCATCCAGGGCTACGACTTTCTCCACCTCTTCCGTGAGCATAATGTCGATCTTCAGCTCTGCGGCGCCGACCAGTATGGCAACTGCACCTCTGGTATCCACCTCATCAAGCGCCTCGAAAACGCCAAGGCTGACGCCTACAGCTGCCCACTTATCATCGATAAGGTCACCGGCCGCAAGTTTGGCAAGTCCGAAGGTAACGCTGTCTGGCTCGACGCCAACAAAACCAGCATCTTCGACTTCTACCAGTTTTGGCTCAACCAGTCTGACGACGCTCTCGAAGATTACTTCAAGTACTTCACTTTCGTCACCCCAGAAGAACTCGACGAGATTCTCGCTAAGCACGCCGAAAACCCAGGTGCCCGCTACGGTCAGCGCCAGCTCGCCGCTAAGGTTACCGAGGTTGTTCACGGCGCTGAGGCTGCTAAATCTGCCGAAAAAATCACCGCTATTCTCTTCGGCGACGGCCAGCTTTCCGATCTAAGCGCCGACGAGCTTGATTTGCTCGCAAAGAGCTTCCCTACTGCTAACAAGGGCGCCCAGCTCCTCGATATTCTCGTCGAAACTGGACTCGCTTCCAGCAAGGGCGAAGGCCGCAAGCTTCTCTCCGGTAACGCTATTTCCGTAAATAGCGCAAAAATCACCGAAGATCAGCCAGTTAACGAACTTGCACTCATCAAACGCGGCAAGAACAAATTCGCCCTCGTTCGCTAATTCCGCCCCTGTTATTAGCTCAAAAATGCTCCCGCTTATCCACGCGGGACATTTTTCTTGATTTTTTGTCAATTTTGATTTACAACTCTTGACTTTTTAAACCATCTGTGCTATAATGTAGTCGTATGTTCAGAAGAGCATACTGCACATTATTAATGAATTATTGACCACTGTAATTAACTCCCAGCTCGTGCTGAGCGTCGGGTGTAGCAGCCCTCCTCTGCCGCATCCAACGCTCGGTCACGAGCCCCATCACGTTTGCTAAAAACGAAAAAAAATTGATAAGGAGGACAAACTCATGGGAAAAAGAGTTAATTACTACAACGCAAAGGGACAGAAGATCGAAAAAGCAGCTTATGATAAATCCACATGCTGCTCCGTCACTATCGACAAGGGCACCTGGGATCTGCTTTTGGTCTGCCCCGCAACCAAGGAGATGTTTGACGCGCTTAGCGCCGATCTCGGCCAGTGGCTGAAGCTCCGTAAGGAGAACATGGCTGAGCCGTGGAAGCAGGGTTCTAAGATCGATGTGCATGACGAGAAAGTAGATGAGTTTACCGTTATCCTTCCTAACTGCGCAATCAAGGACGAGCATATCGCTAAGATCGGCGGTTGGTGGAATGACTGGTGTAACAACCTGCTCAATCCGGCACCTGCATCTGACGACAAGTCTCAGGATCCCCCTAAGGACGACCCTAAGGACGACAAGTCCGGCGGTAAGCCTCAGGATCCTCCTAAGGACAAGTCCGATGGCGATGGCAATCAGCCTCAGAATCAGCCTCCTAAGCAGCCCGATCCTAAGCCGGCCGCTCCCGCACCTAAGAAGTTCTACGAGATGACTCCTGAGGAGTTGTTCGAGTATAACATCAAGGAACGTGAGCGAATGATGGTGATGAATCGCTCGCTCAAATAATCTTCGGGTCAATGATTCAGGAAAAATCTATAACCGCGCTTGAAAGGAGGCGCGGTTTTTCCATGCCAAAATTTCCTGTATAATAGATATATGAAAAAAGTACTCTCATTTGATATCGATCAAACATTAAACATTGCCAAGACGCCAATCCCAGACGAGATTGCCGAGCTTCTTCGTGATCTCCTTGGCAAATACGAAATTGCGCCAATCAGTGGCCAGAAATTCGAGCAATTCCTAATCCAGATCGTCGACCGCCTCAAAGACGTCGGCACCACCCCAGAGCAACTCGAGCATCTCCACCTCTTCGTCGCTCAGGGTACCCAGTACTACCGCTTCAGCGCCGCCAAGAACGACTGGGAGCAGGTCTATAACTTCCCTCTCACCGACAAGCAGGTCGAAGAAATCACCAAAGCTATCGAAACTGCTGCGACCGAACTCGGATACTGGGAAGCAGATAAGCTCGCAGAAGGCGACGAAATTATCGAAAATCGTCTCAGTCAGGTCACTTTCTCCGCTCTCGGTCAGAAAGCCGGCACCGAAGCTAAGTATGCTTGGGACCCAGATTGCAAGAAGCGCGAAGCTATCGTTGCTCGCACCAAGGAGCTCGCTCCAGACTACGAGTATGAAATCGGTGGCACCACTTCTATTAACGCCTTCGTTCCTGGCATGAACAAAGTCTTCGGCATGACCCACTTGCTCGAAGAGCTCAACGTCAAAAAATCCGAAGTTCTCTACTTTGGCGATATGACTCAGCCTGGTGGCAACGATTACCCTGTTGTTCAGATGGGCGTCGACACTATCACTGTCCGCTCGCACGAGGACACCGCCTATGCTCTCCGCGGCATCCTTGCCGTTTACGACAAATAATTCCGCACCTCAAGCGCAGCCCCTTAAAAGTGCTGCGCTTTTTGATACCGCTTGTGCTAAAATAAAAGTATGAAGAGGTATCTATTTGCGCGCATACTCCGCGCTTCTGGCAGACTCCTGCTTTTTGCTGGCGCCATGCTGGGGTTGGGGCTAGCCGCCATTCACATCTATTTATTTATCTATCGCTTAATCAACCACGAGCCAACTATCGACTCGATTCGGTTTATTCCAAATGAGGCAACCGGCGCCGTTTATAACGAGCCAAACACCACCGCCACCGTCATTACGACAGTTATTAGCGTCGTTGTCGCTCTCGGCCTTATTGCCCTAATCGTAAAGCTTTACAACGATCATATGCGCAAGATTATCGCTGGCGTCGCACGCCTTTTTAAGGCACAAATCTTCACAGTCGAAATCGTGGGTACGATGGTTGCCTGGACAATCACCATCCTTTCCTTTGCGCCAATCATGCCGATTGCCAGCATCGTCGCAACCTTCGCATTCATCGCTAACGAAATGCTCTTCATCTTCGCTTGGGGTGCATACGGACAACCAAACTATAAAATCTAGAAAGGCATCATAATGGATACTCCACGCAAAAAATACATCATCGCTAACTGGAAAATGAACTTCACTACCGGCGAAGCTAGCCTCTATCTTAATAAGCTCAGCAACCGCATTCAGCCATCTCGCAAGGTTCAGATAGTTCTTGCGCCAAGCACTGTTTCCCTTCAGCCACTTAGCCTCCAGGTAAACCGCCGCCAATTCAAACTCGCTGCGCAGAACTTCTACTGGCGCGAATACGGTGCATATACTGGCGAAGTTGCACTCGGTCAGATCCGCGGCCTCGTAGATTACGCTATCATCGGCCACTCTGAACGCCGCTATGTTTTTAATGAAAGCGAAACAGATATAGCGCAGAAAGTCGCTGCCGCAATCCGTAGCAACGTCACTCCTATTCTCTGCATCGGTGAAACCGCCCTTGAACGCAAAGACGGCGAAACCGCTGCCGCCATCAATAATCAGCTCACTAGCGGCCTTCACGAAGTCAGCAAAGAAGATATCAGCAAAGTTATTATCGCTTACGAACCAGTTTGGGCTATCAGCAGCAATAAGGGCGCTAAACCAGCTGAGCCAATCGATATCATCGAGGCTGAGCGCATCATCCGCAAGCACATCGCCAAGCTCTACGGCAAAGACGTCGCCGAAGAGATTTCTGTCCTCTACGGTGGCTCCGTCAACAAGGATACCGCTAAAGCTTATCTTGAAATCGACGGTATTGACGGCCTCTTAATTGGTAGCGCAAGTTTGATTGCAGACCAATTCTGTGCTATCGTAGAGATAGCTAAAGGTGTATAAGATGAGCGACAATATTGACTACAACGAACTAGACAAAGCAGTAAACGCAGCAATCAGCGCCCGTAACGCCGCTAAAGCCCAGCCAAAAGCTGAGCCAAAGCCAGCTACTCCTAGCGCACCACAAAAACCGGCTGCAAAACCAGCCCACCGTGGCATTATGATGGATTTTGCGCCTCGCCGCACTACCCGTCCAACTGCTAAGCCAGCCGCAAAAACAGCAGTCAAACCTGTCGCTAAACCAACTCCAGCACCTATTTCCCGTCTTGCTTCCCGCCCAGCCGTAAAACCAGTCACAAAGACCGTCGCAAGACCAACTGTTGCTCCAGCTAAACCAGTCAGCAAGCCAGCTATGCGCCCCGTGCCAGCTCGCCCTGCTCATCCTATTCAGGCTGCAGCTCGCCCAGTCCTTAAGCCAGCTGCCAAGTCAGCTGCTCCAGCGCCAAAACCTGCTGCTAAACCAGCAGCAAAGGCAACTACGGCTACCCCAGTTCTCAAGAAACGCGAAGCGCCAAACGCCAACAACTATTCCCTTGGCGGTCGCTCCCCATTCGTTCTTAATACTAAGGTCGAAAAGCGTCCACTCGGCAAGAATATTCCAGAAACTAGCACTTCTGCTCTTCGCAGCACCCGTAACGTTTATAGTCAGAAGAGCCCAACTCGTGCTACTGAAAATGCTAAAAAACATATCATTACTCAGGATCCAAAGAAAAAATCCGGCTGGCTCTGGACTCTCATTGTCCTCGGTGTTATCGCTGCCGGTGGTGGTCTTGGCTACCTAACCTATCTTCTAGTCTTTGCGCATTAGGCAATAATCTGATATAATACCAAAGTACGTATCCCTTGGTGGGTATAGCTCAGCTGGTTAGAGCGTCGGTTTGTGGCACCGAAGGTCGAAGGTTCGAACCCTTTTACCCACCCCATACGTATTTTGGAAAAATTGCGGGTTTCATATAACGGTTATTATGTGAGTTTTCCAAACTCAACATGAGAGTTCGACTCTCTCAACCCGCACCAAGCATTAAAATATATCCCATGGGGATATTTTTTAATGCTTCCCTGCAGCGTTAGAGAG
>DESW01000008.1:0-27046 GCA_002361425.1 Candidatus Saccharibacteria bacterium UBA3304
CGTGAGGGTTCAAGTCCCTCCTCGCCCACCAAGCTTTGAATTAGAATCGCCTATCTTGGCGATTTTTTGTTCCTCGCTCACTTATTATTGCAAGGATTTGCGCTTGAGAGTGTATTTGATTTTAGTTTCAGTCGTAGTGACAGGGTCAGAGTCGGATGGAGTGTCCTGATCCTTGTCGGTCTTAGTCTCTTCTTCGACGATGTCGAACCAGTAGAGCCAGCGGTTATTTTCGCTAATAGTGACTGGGAATGGATTATCAACATTAGAGATAACTTTGCGGCGGTTATCGCCGTCGAAGTCGCGAACAATAATATTATTGTCGACATTCTGCCAGAGGAGATAGCTATCAATCCAGTTGATGTTCGTGAGTGGGGAAGCGAGCTCGACGTCGAAATAATCTTTAGTTTCCATGTCGTAGCTAGTCATGCTGTTATTGCCGGAGAAGACGGCGACGCGCTGGTTGGCATTAACGGAGAGGAGCTGTGGCGTGTAGCTTAGCTTGCGTTCGAGCTTGCTCTTGAGTTTGGCGGCTTCGTTCTTACCATAGGAAGGATATTTGCCGCCGAGAATAAAGATTTCTTTGTCGACGCTATAGGCAAGCCAATCTTCGTTCCAATAGGAGCCCATAGCGAGCTTAATAGTAGTTTTGTCGGTGGTCTTGTCGAGTTTCTTGATGGCTGTATAGCCTTTTTCGCCATCCTTATAAATATTGAGCTGACGGATATCGTCTTCGACGTTGACGAAAGCGACGACGTCTTTGTTGTGAGCGATTTTCTCGATATTAGAAGCAAAGGCGCTAGAGATCGTGAGATTACCAGTGTCGATGAGGCGAAGATTGCCAGCTTCTAGTGCCCAGAGCTTGCTGGCGGAATCGTTTTCAATTAGGATGCTATCGAAATTAAGATTGAAACGCTTGGTGAGATTGATGCTGGCGTCAGTATGTTCGAGATCGATGAGATGCCAACTGATCTTGTCGTTAACAGTCCACTTAGCGATGATGCGAGTATTACTATTATTCCAAGCAATAATAGATAGCGTGCCCTCGATAGCTTTGGCGGCGGAAGTGCTAAGACAGTCATTTAGATTGATTTTAGTAGTTTTTGGCTTATCGCCCTGAATGTCGACGAGTTGTAAAGTGTTGCTGTCTTTTTCTATTACAATGAGTTTCTTGCGATTAGTAGAGAAAGTTGCGAGGCGCAAATCTTCGTAGGTGCGAACGCTGTCTTTTGTGGCTTTTTTAGGGAAGAGGCGAATCCATTCGACGCGAGTAAGGAGGCCTCCATCAATTCTGAGATTCTTTGTCCAGGTATCGTAGCCCGGTTTAGAGACGCTAATTTGATGAGTGCCACCGCTGAGCATTTTACTAAATTCAGTATGGCCGAACTGAGCTTCATCGTCGATGGTGACGCTAGCATCAGAAGGATGTGATACTAGCTGAACGAGACCGGCCTGTTCGAGCTTGCCGTTTTCCGTGAAAGTGAAGCCCATCGCGATCATCATTAATACGAAAACAATAACTACGACGGAAAAGCACATAAAAAGATTCGTAATGATAACACGAATATTGCGGATTTTCTTGGATTTTGCCCGGTCCATAAATTAGTAAATATTATAACACGGATACTGCTTATGTTTAACAAAAATGCACCGTGAAAAATATTGAACAAAATTTTTAAAATGCTATTGATTTCCGTGCGCTTATGTTTTAAGATAACGTTAGCAGTATTTAAGTGAGGTAGTAATGGACGGAGTTAAAGTCAGAGTGAATAATGCATCTAGTGCCAAGAGCGCTAGCGCTGTAAATAAGCGCCGTCTTCAGAGCTCCGCAACACTTAACCGTAGGTTCGTAAAGAAACCTACTCCAGCACCTAGAATTAATGCGTCTGCCGGTGCTGCAGCACGTGCATTGAAGGCACAAAATCAGAAACGTGTTCTTATCTCTAAGGGCCAAGCAGTACGCTTGAAGCCGGTTGCAAAGCAGACTGCACAGCAGGCTCAGCAGGAGCAAGTTGCTCAGCAGACCGAAAAAATTGTTCAGAAAGCTGCAAAGCAGTTGTCCGAGCAGGAGCAGATGCAGAATAGAATTGCGTCTCGCGCATCATCGAATACTATTTCGTTGAAAGATCTAGCTTCTGTGAAGGCCGTCGAGGACGAGCCGATTGCGCCAGCTCAGGACACTAAGCTTGCAAAGATTGCAAAGGCTCGCATGGCGGCTCGCAAGGCATCTGCGCCACAGGCATTGTCCGCACAGGAGCTTAAGGAGCGCGCTATTCAGCAGGCACTTCGCAAGGTATCTACGATGAACGCCGAGGAAGAAGCTGGCATGAAGAGTGCTAAGCAACACTTCTGGCAGAGGAAGAATTTCAAGATTGTTGCCGCAATGTCTGCAATCACGCTCGCAATCTTCGGTTATCTCGTAAGTGTTAATCTTCCTGATATCTCTGTTCGCGTTGCTGCTATGCATACTGGTATCGAGAAGGCTTATCCTAGCTACTTGCCAGCAAATTACCGCTTAGATGGTCTCGTAAAAGAGGAAAATGGTCGTATCACGATGTCCTTTAAGAATGATCGCGACCAGAAGTTTACTCTTATGGAAGAGAAGTCCTCTTGGGATTCTTCCGCAGTGCTTACGAACTATGTTTCGAAGAACTGGGGCGCTAGCTACTCTATTGCTAAGGGCCAGGGCTTAACGATTTATGTTTCCGGCTCGAACGCGGCTTGGGTAAATGGTGGCGTCTTCTATGTGATTTCCGACGACACAAATACGCTCACTTCGAGCGATTTGCACGATATCGCAGTTAGCTTGTAATTAAGATAATAATCAGCCCCTAGGAGTAGTTCTAGGGGCTTTTCTTGTGGTAAAATATAGATAGAATTCGGAGGTATTTTTATGATCGATTTTAAGTGCGATTTTCAGAAGTTTATATCCGCAGAGGAGCTCGATGAGCGCGTGGCGATGACGCGTCAGTTTGTTGCGCGTGCGCAGCAGGATGACTTTGGCGGTTGGGTAGACTTGCCAATTAACTATGATAAAGATGAGTTTGCGCGCATTAAGGCGGCGGCAGCTCAGATTAACTCCGACTCTGATTATCTTGTATGTATCGGTATTGGCGGTAGTTATCTCGGTCATCGCGCCGTAATTGAGGCGCTCGGTGGTGAGCGTGGCCGTACAAAGATTCTTTATGCCGGTAACTCACTTAGCGCACGTGGCTTAGAGAAGGTCGTGAAACAGCTCGGTGACGCAGATTTCTCCGTAAACGTGATTTCTAAGTCTGGCACGACGACTGAGCCAGCAGTGGCATTTCGTACTTTCAAGAAGCTTCTGGTCGAGAAGTACGGTGAAGAGGGCGCTGCTAAACGTATCTATGCGACGACTGACGCAAATAAGGGCGCGCTTCATGACGAGGCGGTTGCAAAGGGCTATGCAGCCTTCGTAGTTCCAGATAATATTGGTGGTCGTTACTCGGTTTTGACTGGCGTCGGCTTGCTTGCGATTGCGGCAGCCGGTATCGATATCGATAGATTGATGGACGGCGCGGAAGAGGAGCGTGCGACGCTTATCTCCGATGGCGGCAAGGCGGCTGAATACGCAACGCTTCGTAATGTGATGCTTGAGAAGGGCTATGATATTGAGGTGTTGGCAAACTTTGAGCCAAACTTTATGTACTTCAATGAATGGTGGAAGCAGCTCTTTGGCGAGAGCGAAGGCAAGGAAAATAAGGGTATTTTCCCAGCTAGCGTAATCTATTCAACCGATCTTCACTCGATGGGTCAGTATATGCAGGAAGGCCGCAGGGCATTGTTTGAGACCTTTGTTGAGGTGGCTGGTGATTATGCTGGCGTAGCTGTGCCGACGGCGGCGGAGAATCTTGATGGTCTGCAGTATTTGGAAGGCCGCGAGGTTGATAATATCTGCAAGGTTGCAACGCAGGCAACGCGCGAGGCGCATGCTGCGGGCGGTGTGCCAGTAATGCAGATTATCATTCCTGACGTCGATGAACGTTCGCTCGGTGCATTGATTTACTTCTTTGAGATGGCTTGCGCACTCAGCGCATTCACGCTCGGCGTAAATCCATTTAATCAGCCAGGCGTTGAGGCGTATAAAACACGCATGTTTGAGCTGTTAGGTAAACCTGGTTATAATAGATAAAATGTTTTGGAATTTTGTAAAAATCTTTCTGATTTCGATGGTGCCGCTGGTCGAGCTTCGTGGCGCGATCCCGGTTTCTCAGGTGATGGGTTTACCGATGTTGCCAGCCTATATTACTTGTATTGTTGGTAATATGCTGCCGGTGCCGTTTATCTATCTGTTTGCAGCGAAGTTTCTTGAGTGGGGCAAAGATAAGAAAGTTATCGGAAAGTTTTGCTCGTGGTGCCTAAAGAAAGGGCATAAGGCCGGTAAAAAGCTATCTGAAAAAGCCGGCGAAAAGGGTGCATTCGTGGCGCTATTGCTCTTTGTCGGTATTCCGCTACCTGGTACGGGCGCTTGGACGGGTACCTTGGCGGCAAGCTTCCTTGGTTTTGGTTTAAAGAAATCTGCGATTGCGGTAATGTGTGGTGTGCTGCTTGCAGGCGTAATTATGATGGCGGCTAGTGCCTTAGGAGTTGCATTACTATGACGGAAAAGAAGACTACAGTAGCTAAGAAAACTGCGGCGAAGAAAACCGCAAAGAAAACGACTTTTAAAAACTCGGTAAAAGGTAAAGAAAAAGCTGAGTTCAAGGCTTCGCGCAGTTATGTAACCTTTTCGATTATTACGATGGCGGCCGAGGCTTTAATTATCGTTGTGCTCGGTATCGCTTTGACGACGATTAGTAATGGGCCGAAGTATGTTGTCGATAAAGATGGCAATGTTACGAAGGTGCGCCAAGATAAGCCAGCTAAGCACGGTGACATAAAGAGTAATGATCATGTTGAAGGCAATGAGTCGAACGGTGTTGCGTTTATCTGGTATGTCGACATGCAGTGTCCAGCATGTGCTAGTATGGCGCCAATTGTTCAGGCGCTCTATGAAGAGTATGGCGACAGGGTTGCATTCGTAACGCGCAATCTGTTGATTTCTAGCCATCAATACGCACGTCCGGCGGCTTATGCTGTAGAGGCGGCGGGAGAGCAGGGGTACTACTGGGATATGTTAATGGAAACTTTCTCTAAGCGTAATGAGTGGGCATATGTCAGCAATGAAGATTTGCTAAAAGAACGTTTAGCGGAGGTCTTTATGTCTGCTACCGAGGGAAAGGGTGATAAAGAGAAATTCTTGGCAGACATGACGAGCGGAAAATATGCGTCTAAGATTGAAGCCGACGAAAGATTGGTTCGCGATGATGGTCTGAATGGCACGCCAACGATTTTCATTAATGGCACAAATATTGACTTTACTGGAGGCAACGAGTCGCCAATTGATATGTTTGCAGAAGAAATAGAAAAAGCATTAGGAAAGGAGTAAAAATGCAAGAAAAGAAATCTTCGTCGGTGGGAATTGTTATCGCAATTCTTGTAACTAGCCTTTTGATTGCTGGCGGGGTAGTAGCAGCGGCGTTAATTATTTCGGCAAACAATAATTCTGGCTCCGAACCGACAAAAACTAGCAAAGTAGATGAGCCTAAGAAATCCGAGAAAGATAATCCTGGCATTTTGTCGACCGATCATGTGCGCGGCAAACGTGATTCGAAGGTCTTAGTGATTGAGTATGCTGATCCGCAGTGCCCAGGTTGTGCTACGATGATGCCAAAGATGGACGCCCTTTACGAAGACTACAAAGATGAGGTTGCCTTTGTCTATAGACATTATCCAATCTCTGGCCATATCAATGCTGAGTCTGCAGCAATCGCAATCGAGGCGGCCGGCAAACAGGGTTATTTCTGGGAGATGCTCAGCGCAATGTTTGAGAATCGCTCGGATTGGGTTTACGAAAGCGGCGATGATCTAACTGATGCTTATGTTGACATCTTTAAGGATGTCGCTGGTAAGAAAGGCGACATCTCGAAGTTTAAGAAAGATTTGGACGACGACAAGTTGAAAGATAAGGTTAAGTCCGACAAGAACTTGGGCATCGATGACGAGATTTCTGCTACGCCGACGGTTTTTGTGAACGGTAAACAAGTAGATTTCTATATCTCTAGCGACCCAAAGAAGACTATTGAAGAAGCGATTAAGGAGGCTTTGGAAGACTAATAAAAAATCTCCCTTGCGGGAGATTTTTGATGTGTTTGTTCTATTAGCGCTTGAATGGATTTTCGAGAGCAAGCGTGGAGTTTGCTTCGGAAATACGGATAAGCTCGTTGTATTTAGCGATGCGCTCAGAGCGGCTGAGGGAACCGGTCTTGATCTGGCCAGTGCCAAGACCGACAGCGAGGTGAGCGATGGTGACATCTTCGGTTTCGCCGGAGCGGTGAGACATGACGCAGTTGTAGCCATTTTTCTTTGCAAGGAGAACTGCATCGATGGTTTCAGTGAGGGAACCGATCTGGTTTGGCTTAATAAGAATAGCGTTGCCGGCACCCATGTCGATACCTTTCTTGAGAAGCTTGGAGTTGGTCACGAAGAGGTCGTCGCCAACGAGCTGAAGCTTGTCGCCGAAGCGATCGGTAAGCATCTTCCAGCCATCCCAGTCGTTTTCGCCGAGACCATCTTCGATAGAAACAACAGGGTAGTTGTCGAGAATCCACTGATACCAGTTAGCGAGATCTTCGCTGGACTTCCAGTCGCCAGTAGTCTTGAGTTCATAATGGTCACCTTCAGCGAATTCGGAGCTCGCAACATCCATGGCGATGCAAATATCGTCACCTACGCGGTAGCCGGCAGCCTCGATAGCGAGCTTGATGAGTTCGAGCGGTTCGTTGTTGCCATCTTTGACACGTGGAGCATAGCCACCTTCGTCACCAACGGTAGTAACGTAATCGCGGTCTTTGAGCACCTTTGCGAGAGAATGGAAGACCTCTGCGCCCATACGGACAGCGTCGGCGATGCTGGTTGCACTAACTGGGATAATCATATATTCCTGAAAATCGGTAGACCAGCCAGCGTGCGCGCCACCGTTCATGACGTTCATCATTGGCATTGGGAGGCACATCTGATCGGTAGTGCCAGCGATTTCTGCGACATATTCATAGAAGCGCATGCCCTTAGCATGTGCAACTGCCTTTGCAGCTGCGAGGGAAACAGCGAGGATAGCGTTTGCGCCGAGATTAGACTTATTCTCGGTGCCGTCGAGATCAAGCATGAGCTGATCGATTGCGCGCTGATCTGCTGCGTCGTTACCGATAAGAACGTCAGCAATCTTATTGTTAACGTTCCAGACTGCCTTGAGGACGCCTTTGCCGCCGAAGCGTTCTTTGTCGCCATCGCGGAGCTCAAGAGCCTCGCCTGCGCCGGTGGAAGCGCCAGATGGAACGGCTGCGCGGCCAGCGTGGCCACTCTCAAGGATAACGTCGGCCTCCACGGTAGGATTGCCACGAGAGTCGAGAATCTGACGAGCGTGAATATATTTAATATTTGTGTTTTTTGATTGCATAATTGATGCCTTTCTCCCTTAATAAAACAAAAGCGTATTGATGAAATTATAGCATATGCGGAATGTTTATGGTACTATTAAGCTAAAGCATATTTAAGGAGGGCAATTTTAGTCATGGCTACCAAAAAGCCTGCAGTTAAGAAGACTACTACCGCTAAGAAGTCTACGACTGCGTCCAAGAGCTCTGCACGTCGTATTTCGGCAAAGGCGCTCTACACTGAAAAACACCCAGAGCGTCATCAGGCGACTGGCAAATATAAATTCTTCTACATCTTGTTTGCATGTACGACACTATTCTTTGCTGCTTTGTCGGTAGAGCTTTTTGTCTTTGCTAGTGAGGTAGAGAACAAGTATGAAGAAGTTGATGCATGCGTTCGCGCACACACCAAATGTAACGTTCGCATCGATGATAACGAACTCAAAGTTGAAGGGGAATAATAATGAGCGACGACGAATATCGCAACGGCTTCGGTGAGAGCGACGCTCCAGCTGAAACTCCAGCTGAAGAGCCTGTAAAAACCGAAGAAGAAATTGCTGCCGAAACGGCAAAGGCTGAGGAAGATTTTATCTCCACTCCAGAAGATACTATCGAAAATCCTTTGGTACCAGAAGAAAAGACTGATGACGAAGACGAGGATCGCCTAAAAGGTGCAATCGGCTCCGGTAATCTAGCAGTTGATTATCCAGAGGAAGCAGCTCCAGCAGAAGAACCTGCAGTCGAAGAGACTCCAGCTGAGGCTCCAGCCGAGGAGGCTCCTGCTACGGAAGCGCCTGCAGAAGAAGCTGCGCCTGTTGCTGAAACTCCAGTAGAGGAAGCTCCAGCTACTACGCCAGTTGCAGAGGCTACTGCTACGGTAGCTGATTATGCTGCTCCTAAAAAGAAATCTAAAGCTGGTTTGATTATTACTCTCGTTGTAATCTTCTTGCTTTTGATCGGTGGCGGCGTTGGCTTCTTTATTTGGATGATGTCCAACGAGTCTCCTGAAAACCTTTTGAAGGATTCTCTCGCAAAGCTCTGGACTTCTGAGAATATTCAGATGGCTGGTACTTTGTCTAATGATAGTAAAAAGAAAGATGACGGTGCATCTAGCTTCGAAATAACTTTCGATGGTGCGAAGTCTGGCGGTAATATTACCGGTAGCGGCAAAATTAAAGGTAAAGCAAGCGGCGCAGACATCAATATTGATTTCAGCGCTTCCTATATTAAGGGTGGCGAAGCTTACTTTAAACTCGAAGGCCTTAAGAAACTCGTAGAGAGCCTTGGTCTTGAGGATGGTGACGATGAAAGCGGTATCAGCTCTCTTATGGGCGACTACTCTGCGCTTCTTTCCTCCTTGCTCGGCGCAATCGTAAAGAAGGTTGATGGTCAGTGGTACAAGATTACCGCTAGCGAAGCTAAAGAAAATAGCATCATTAAGAGCGCGGGCTGTATGCTCGAAAACATTGACGGCGCTCTCGATCCTGAGACTATGAAGAAGGTTGCTGATATCTATAAAGAGCATCCATTCATCGCTGCTGATAAAGACAGCGAAGTTAAAGAAGAGAATGGCGTAAAGCTTATCGTCGCAAAGATTAACAAAGACGAATCAAAGAAGTTTGCTGAAGAAGTAAAGAAGATTGATTCTATGAAGAAGATCGTAGCTTGCTCTGACGAAAAGGAAGAGGAAGAAGAGGACGAGAAGAATGCTAAAGATACTAAGGTTACCCTCGGTATCAAGCCATGGTCTCACGAGCTCGTATCTGCAGTCATTTCTAGCGAAGGCGAAGAAGGTACTAGCAAGCTTGACGTAAAGATGACTTACGATAAGAAAGATATTTCTGCTCCAAGCGACGCAAAGTCTTTCGATAAGCTTGGCAGCGAAATCGAAGAAGCTGTAAAAGACGCAATGAGCGACTACATTGACGAAATGTGTAAGAGTACTTACGGTTCTTATGGCCAGTCTCTCGTAGACTACTGTAAGCAGGCTGCTCAGCAGCAGATGGGTAACTTCGATCCATCTCAGCTACTTGGCGGTTTTATGGGTAGCAATAGCTCGACTGAACTGTAAAACAAACATAGGAATCCGCCCGGTGAAAAAACGGGCGGATTTTTGTTGTAGAATAATAGTATGACGCCTAAGCTTAAAGAGAAGCTAAAAGAACTTCCGCGCGAACCGGGTGTTTATTTTCATAAGAATCGCGCAGGAGAGGTGATTTACGTTGGTAAGGCGGCGATTCTGCGTAATCGTGTACGCCAATATTTTCAATCGCCGGAACGTAAGGATGCGAAGACGCGGGCGCTTGTGGCGGAGATTGACGATACGGATTGGATTGTAGTTGATACGGAGATGGACGCGCTATTTCTCGAAAGCGAGATGATTAAACGCTATATGCCGAAGTGGAATATTCTTTTGCGCGACGATAAGTCTGTGAGCTACGTGCGCATCGACATGAAGTCTGAGGTGCCGTATGTGACGATGACGCGTAATCCAGAGGATGACGGTGCGGAATATTTTGGTCCGTATTATGGCAAGACGGCAATTACGCGTGCGCTGAGGATTTTGCGTAAAATCTTTCCGTATTATGACCGCCCATACACTGGTCGTAAAACTTTGAACACGGATCTTGGCCTTACGCCGGGAATTGAAACTGGCAAGATGACGCCGCGCGATTATAAGCATAATTTGCGCCGAATGATTAGTTATCTAAAGGGGAATCGTAAGCGTCTGGTGCGCGATATCGAGAAGCTAATGTATGAAGCGGCGGCAAAAGGTGAGTATGAGAAGGCGGCCGAGTATCGTAATCAGTTCTTTGGCTTGAAGGGGCTTGGTACGAAGATTGTTTTTTCGGATAAAGAATTCTTGGATATCTCGAGCGATCAGGCGCTGCAGGATTTGCAAAGTATTCTAGGACTAGAGAAGCCGTTAGTACGCATTGAGGGCTATGACATTAGTCACCAGTCCGGTACGAACGTGGTTGGCTCGATGGTGTGTTTCATAAATGGTACGGCTGACAGAACGAAATATAAGCGTTTTAAATTGCGGAAGCAGCAGAATAATGATCCAGAGAGCATGCTTGAGGTTTTGACGCGCCGTTTGCGCCACCTAGAAGATTGGGGTAGACCGGATTTGATCGTTTTAGACGGTTCGGTAGGGCAGTTATCGGCAGTACGGGCGGTTTGCGCAGAAGCTGGCGTGCCAGTGATTGGGCGCGATAAGAGCGGTGATCATAGCAAGAATGCGCGCGTGCGTATTGTCCTGCTAGAAGGCGAGGAAGATTATCGGATGGTAGAGTTGGCGCCAGATAGCCATATCGCGAAATTGATTGCGCGTATTGACGACGAAAGCCACCGTTTTGCAATTCAGTACCACACTTTATTAAAGCGTAAGGATGCGCTAAAATAGGCTTATGGTAAAAGGGCAGGTAGTTAGATTTATTTTGCGTTGGTTCGTGTCCAGCGTAGCAATGTATATCTGCATTAATTTCTTTGGCTCCTTCCGTGAAGGCTCCGAAATGATGCGCAATAGTTTTTGGCTCTATGTTTCGGCTGGTTTGATTTTCTCGGTTGTAAACACGGTAATTAAGCCAATTTTAACGATTTTCTCTTTGCCGCTTATCTTCTTGACGCTCGGTCTCTTCACGATTTTAGTTAATGCAGCAATGGTCGGCTTGACGATTTGGATTATGCCAGACGTTCAGATGAGTTTCTGGGGTGCAATTGAGAGCTGTATATTGATTTCGGTGATTAATTACCTTGTCAATCTGGCTATGCCTGATGTAAAATAGACCTATGGAAATAGGTGCTATTTGTAATACTATCACTGCCGTTTCGGCCGTTTTGCTAATTCTTTTGATTTTGCTTCAGCAGCGTGGTGCTAGCCTTGGCGCTGGCTTTGGCGCAAGTGGTGAGCTTTTCACGGAGCGCCGCGGTCTCGAGAAGTCTATGTTCAATACGACTGTCGTGATTGCATTTATCTTTGCGCTTTCGATCTTAGCAACTTTAATTGCAGGGTAAATGAGTAAAACCAAGAAAAAGAGTGGGCGTAGTCGTTTTAGCCGTAAAAAGATTGCGGAATTTTATCATGAGTCGACCGATAAGGTAGGTAAGCATTTTTCTGATAATTTTATTTCCCGCATTCAGAACGCTCATGAGGTACGCCTTTGGATTATCGAGTGGGTGCTCTTGGTTGTTGTTGTTTTCTTGTTCGCGATTGTTCAGATGATGTGGTACGGCGATTCATATCATACGGACGCATTCGTAAGAGGTGGCGACTATACTGAGGCAGTGCTCGGCGACGTGAAGTCAATGAATCCGCTTTATGCTTCGAACAACGCCGAAAAGACGCTCAGTAAGCTTTTGTTTGCAAATCTTGTATCGCCAGATAGCTCTGGTCATATTAAGGGTGAGCTTGCGAAGAGCGTGAAGATGGATAATTCTGGCAAAGTTTGGACTGTAACTTTGCGCGACAATATTAACTGGTCGGATGGCGAGCCGATTGTAGCAGATGACATTATTTACACTGTAGATTTGATTCGCGACAAGTCTGCAAAGACGACGATTTCGGCGGATTTCTCACGCGTAACGACGAAGAAGATTAATGATAAAACGGTAGAGTTCACTTTGCCTTCGACCTATGTGGACTTTATGGATACGCTTGAGTTTCCGCTATTGCCAAAGCATATTCTTGGCGATGTCAACCCGGCGCTCGTTTATGAAAATGAATTTTCGAAGAAGCCGATCGGTTCTGGCCCATTCGTCTTGAATGCGATGCAGGCGGCAACGGTTACTCAGCTTAATACCTATACGATTTATCTAAACCGCAATACGAAGTACTTCTTGTCCGACACGAAGCTTGATACCTTTACGCTTAAGACCTATAAAAAACGCGAAGATATTATTTCTGCTTTGAATGCTTCCGAGGTTACGGCGACGGCTGAGCTCGGTCTTGATTCGGCCGAGAAGCTTCGTAATGGTATTTCTTCGCGTGAGAGCCTCTTGAATGGTGGTGTGTTTGCCTTTATTAACACGAAGAGCGATAATCTTACGAATAAGACTTTGCGCCAGGCAATTAGCCGTGGTGTAAATATGGCTAAGGTGCGCGAGGGTATTGATGATTCGCAGTTGCTTGACTATCCGATTCTTGTACGTCAGGAATCGCTTAAGTATCCCGATTTGCTCGGTTATGATCTTAAGGAAGCGAAGGCTTTGGTAGAGAAGGCTGGCTTTAAGTATAATGAGCAGGGCAAGATTATTAACAAAGAAGGTTTGCCGGTTACACTTAATGCAGTAGTACAGAAGCGTGACGTGATTGCGCGTGTGGCGGAGCGTTTTGTTGATGAACTGAGGACGCTCGGCTTCGAGGTTACCTTGAATATTTATGATGAATCGCAGACGGCGGCGGACTTCTTCACGACGGTCGTACGTCCACGTGATTACGACATCTTGTTCTATGAGGTTGACCTTGGCGTGAGTGCCGATCCGTTTGTTTACTATAGCTCCACACAGGCATCGACTGGTGGTTGGAACTTCAGCAACTACGAGAATAGTCTAGTAGACGATGCGCTTTTGTCGGCTCATATTACGACTAATATGAATACGCGCAAAGCGAAGTATGAATACTTCTTGAAGACGTGGGTGAATGATGTGCCTGCGCTCGGCCTCTATCAGTCGAGCTTGAAGTATTACTACAGCCCAAATGTTGAAATTTACTCTGAAAACTTGCAGATGACCGACGTCCTCGACCGTTTTAGTGACGTGCGTTATTGGGCGAGTGAGAAGCGTTCTGTAAATGTAACGCCTTAATGCTTGCGAAAAACGATTTCGACTGATATAATACATTGTATCTGCGCCCGTGGTGGAATTGGTAGACACGCTAGCTTGAGGTGCTAGTGGCTATTCAAACGGCTGTGCTAGTTCGAGTCTAGTCGGGCGCACCATAATGAATTTAAGTCCTCTCTGAGGTCTTTTTTCATCTGTTGAGGAGCGGTTCGAGCCGCCTCTTTTTTAGCTTTTAAGGATTCTTGGTTGTTGGCCACTGGAACTAGGTATTTAACAGGGGTGAAGATGATGGTTCTACCAGACAATTTCAAATCTGCTCCAAGTCTTTTAATGACGGTTCGTTTTCGCTCCCAGTCGTCTGAATCGAAGTCTTCTTTAGCATAACGAGCGAACATGAACACATCGTTAGCTTTGTCCTTCCAGTCGTTTGCGACGGTTACGACGCGGCTACGAGCATCTTCTAGCCGAGTAATCTCTTTGTTCAGTGCTTCTTGCTCAGATAAGAAGAAGGCGTTATCCGTAATCACGCCAGTATATACTGCGCGCCTAAGCGAATCTAGCTCGTGTTTCTTTTTGGCTAGTTGATTATTGATGCTGGCAATCTTATCGTTTTGCTCGGTTACTTCCGCTAGGTCTTCTTCGGCTAGCGCCTCAACCGCCAACCGATAGAAGTCTTCATCAATCGTATACTTGCATAGCTCGTCTCTAATCTGTTTGATTAGTTCGCTTTCACTGACATAGACAGCTCGATTCTTACAGCGCATATTTGGATTTTTACCACAGCAATGACAGTAGCGATATTCTTTTACGGTTCCATCGCTGAGCTTCTTGTATTTCTTTTCGGTCACGACGGCATAGCCACATTCAGCACACGTAATCATGCCTCTGAGAATGAATTCATACGGGTCATTCTTAGGTCTGCTATTATGTCTGCTCGGGTCAAGAATGTCTTGCATTTGTTCAAATTGCGCAGACGAAATCATGGCAGGGTGATTCCCATTATATTCCTGGCCGCCCCACCTTAACTTGCCCATATAGAATGGGTTCTGAAGCAGGTTTCTGATAGCGTTGTGGGTGAGCGGTTTGCCGCCCCTCTTTTTTGTCTGAACCGTCCTGATACCTAACTCCTCGTCGGCGATTTTAGTTAGCTCGGAGACGGTGTATGTGCCAGTGAGAGCCTTCCGCCATAGCTCGGCAACTCTGTCGAACATTATTGGATCTTTAACAATGACTTTCTCGATTCGGTCATTGATATATCCGACGGGCGGAACGGCGGGATAATCGCCTTTGGCGGCCTTAGAGTCCATTCCGCGCCTTACTTTCGCCATAAGGTCTTTAATAAAGCGGCTATTCATACTATTTTCGATAGTAAATAACAACTCGTCGTTATTGCGATACCATTTTTCATGAGTGCGGATTCCAGTCAACACGCCCGTGTCTAGTAGCCATTGAAGCCGTCCGCCGTCTAGAGGGTTGCGCGAGAGGCGACTAGTATCCCACGCGAGAATAACATTGTATTTTCCTTTCTGAATGTCTGTCATCATCTTCTCGAAAACGACGCGAACGTTCGGCGCTTTTGCGCTTTTAGATTCGTGAAGAACCTCGACGATTTTAATTCCTTCGTCCTTCGCGACTTCCTTCATGATGCGGATTTGGTCGTCGATAGACTGGACTTGTTTGTCGTCAGACTCAGTTGATTTCCGTGCGTAGAGCACGGCTTTTATGGTTGCATTTTCAATAGTTTTATTCATTTTGAAACTCCAAAAAGGACGGCCGATTGTTCCACTTCCAGAACGCAAAGTCCTTTCCGTATCGGCCGTCCTATTATGGACGGAAAATAAATACGGACTAGCGTTTTATATCTGGAAATGGAACACTTTTATTATATCAAATTTAGGTATTATTCGCTAGCGTCATCGAAGAAAACGAGTGGCGTAATGAGCTTCTGGCGCTTGTCATCTTCGTCTTTTTCGTAGCTAATGAGTGCGGCGCATTGCATGGCTGGAATATACATTTTTCGGAACATATCGACGTTCGGATAACTGCCAGTATTTTTGAAATATTCCTTAGTAAACTCGTCATATGTGATGCCTTTAGCCTTCATCCTGCCGTCATTTACTGCGTAGTAGGCGGGAAGAATCTGGTTCTTATAAATATCAAGAACTTGCGGAGACACCCCAAAGAACATGCTTTCATTAATCACGCTCCATAACCTCATGGCCTCATCGACATCACGATTGATAGCGGTGATTTTGCCGTTGATGTTTCGGAATGGAGCGTTAACGAGAGCCATCGCTTTTACGAGCGACATAAAGTGGGCGATTTCTCGTTGGGTTTTTGGTTGCATAGTGCGGCGTTTTTCCATGAAGCGGAGCTTTAAATACTCGCTATCCTGGATATCGATTAGTCCGACATTAAGACGCTTGATGAATTCGATTCTATCCATCAGCAGCCTACGCGCTTCATTGCTTTTGAGAAAAGCATCATATGCTGACTTGTTGCTGCCGCGCGTAACGCTGATATTGATGGCTTCGGCGATTTTCGATTGTGTGCTTTCTGGGCTGAGAATGAGGCTACGCGTTTGCTCCTGCTCGTCAATGCGCATGTTCGCCGTGCAGAAGAATGTTGATGCGAAGCCGAGAATGTATCCTTCGGTGGCAGTGTTTTTGCCGTTCTTACCGCGGTTAGTGATAGCAAATGGGGTGCGTTTGCTATCGTGCGACAAGAAGGCTCTTAGATTCTCGAGCAATTGGGTATTAGGCTGCTCAGTGAAGATAAGGATTCTGCGCTCCAAATCGATGTATGACTGCTCAGTCTCTTCGTCTTTTTTCATGAGGTTCTCGTTGTAATAGAAGGCAGTAGGACTAGTTTTGCCGTAGACTTTTACATCTTGCTCTGGAAATAGTTTACTAATTTCCGTGCAGATATAGGTCTTACCAGTGGAACTACCAGCATTAAACATTACGTTGAGCTGCGAGTCTTCGGTATATGCCAACAGCATAGCCAAGAATGTGATGACTTTATTGGCGTAGTCATGTTTGATAGTCAGGTCGAGAACGTTTGCGATATCGTTGACGCTCATTTCTTTAAACCGAGATTCATCAATTGGTTTAACTCCAGCATAATGAATGGCGTATTTTGAGAACAATTCGTCGGCGGTGCCGCGTTTTTTGACGAAATAGTCGGTCAGGTCAGCCTTCGTTCCTGGTTCGAATGGAAGTGTGATTTTGAAGATTGATGCTTTCGGGATTGCCTCTTCGAGCCTCTGCGCGAGCGAGCTTGTGGCTTTCTCGCCAGTATCATCTTCGTCCATGCAGATGTAAATATTTCGCATGTTCTTAAGTAGCGCAATCCATTCGTCCTTGAAGACTTGGGCGCCGCCCGCCGTAATGACTGGCATCTTTACGCCTTCCTGGATTGCGATAATACGATCCAGTTCGCCTTCGCAGATGAGGACGTCGCCAGCCGTGCTGTCGGCCAGCTGGTCTTCACCAACAAGGACAAGCTTCGTTTTACTCGGGTAGACGATATACTTCGGACCGTCTGAAGTGTCATTATCTTGCTTGCGCAGTTTGATGTAGGCAATCTTTCCTTCGCGATTGTAAACAGGAATCGTGAAGCGCTGCAGATATGGGCCGACGTCGCCATGGCCGAGCATATATTTATCGATTGTCTCGTCGGTCAAACCGCGCTGATTGTAATACTTGCGACATAGTTCGTGCATCTTCTTGTTGCATTTGCTGGCGACGGAATCGAGTGATTCCTTCCGTTTCTTTTGGGGGCTACCATATTTCGCACGATGCTCGGCGTTCCATTCTTCGTAGTCTCCAAAGAATTGGAGCAGTGTTATATAGTTGCCACTAGTGCCGCATTTGAAACATTGATATTGGCACTTCGCGCAGTTGAAAGAACAGTGATATTCTTCGCCGCCACGATGGTCGTCATCGCATCCGCTGAAAGGACATGGGAATGAGAGCTCGTCGCCGCGCTCCTTGAACTCGGTAATATCATGGCTTTCCAGATACTCTCTAAGCTCATCCATGTCGATGCTGTCGGGGTTACTTGCCATGGCGCGCCTTCTTTTCTTTCGCGATTGCACGAACGAGTTCTTTTAAGTTGATTAAGGTTTGTTCGGCTTCCTTTTCGGAAATAGATTCTCCGAACTTGCGTTTGTGCGTTTCTTGAAACCTACGCACGAGGTTGGGCGAAATTGTCATAATGCGTTCCTTAACTTAAAACCGCTCAATCGGGATGACTATTGATTGAGCGGTTTTGGCTGTCATCCTGCACGAATCGTAAGGCAAAGAATTTGAAAAGTCTGCAAAAAATCAATTCATACCGAAAAGAAAAAACACCCCCTTATCTAATACAAAATGAGGGGAGTAGGGGGCGATACCGAAATGATACCTAAATACTTGCTGCTATGATTTTATCCTTTTCGTTATCGGTTAACTTTTGGGATGGCGTAATTTTGATATAATCCGCTTTTATCTCGATGAATGGTTTTAGAACATCAGTGATTGTTTTATTGTCGCTGAATACCTGGGTTAGGAGCGATTTATTTCTAACGTCGATGCCGACTGAGCATAATTCGTCTCGCCTGATTACCTGGTTCCATTTTTTATTATTCATGATGTATGCGATGATTTGGTATGGCGGCTTATCGTCTTGCATCGGTTGCAGCTTATAGTTTTCGCCTTTAATCTGCACTTCGAAACTTAGGTCATAAAAGAACAGTTGTGCGGGGTGACGTCTGATGACTTGCGTATTAATAGTAGCGATTTCATCAAAGCTGATATTAATATAGCGACCTCCGCGACCGAATAGGTTCTCAATTGGCTCGGAGCATTGAACGTCATCGTGCGCCCAGTCGGTATTATTTTTCCAAACGAGGCTATACGAACCGTTCTCGTTTTGCTTTTCGGTCACGTAGTCTAGTTTTATTAAGCCCATTTTGGCTAGCTGGTCTAGTATTTCGTATTGTCTCTTAGGCCCGATATCACTTCTAATATAGGGGTTCTTTTCGTAAAGAAAAGCTTGGGCTTCTTTGGTGTTGTATTGGAAAATGTCATTACCGACTTTACTGCGTTGGTCGGCAATCGCGCTAAAAATATTGCGCTGCTCAGGTGTCATCCCATTCATTGTTGTGTATTATACAACAATTCTAAGTATTTGCAATCTCGCTAAGATGGGCGCCATGATATAATCAAAAGTAACAGAAAACTATTTGAAAGGTTAGGGATGGCTGATAACAGAAAAGAACAGGAGCGTGCTGAGCTCCATCGCACTATTTGGGGTATCGCAAATAATTTACGTGGGTCCGTGGACGGATGGGACTTCAAGCAATACGTGCTTGGCATGCTGTTCTACCGCTTTATCTCGGAAAACTTAACCAATTACATCAATAAAGACGAGCAGAAGCTAAATCCAGATTTTGACTACGCAAAGCTATCAGATGAAGAAGCTGAGCAGGCTCGCGATGATATGGTAAGGACCAAGGGCTTCTTCATCCTGCCAAGCCAGCTCTTCTGCAACGTTCGCAAGAATGCGGCCAATGACCCAGACCTAAACATGACACTCGAGAAGGCGCTTAACTCGATTGAGGAATCAGCTAAGGGTGCTGACAGCGAAGACGACATGAAGGGGCTGTTCGACGATATCGACGTGAATAGCAACAAGTTGGGGGCCTCGGTCGCCAAGCGTAACGAACATCTCGTAGAGCTTATGGACGGCGTAGGCGAAATGAAGCTCGGCAACTACAAGGACAACACTATCGACGCCTTCGGTGACGCATATGAGTATCTCATGGGCATGTATGCTTCGAATGCAGGCAAGAGTGGGGGCGAATTCTTTACGCCTCAGGAAGTGTCTGAATTGCTTACGAAGATTGCGACCTACGGTAAAACCTCAATCAACAAAGTATATGATCCTGCGTGCGGCTCGGGCTCACTTCTATTGAAGTCTGCGAAGATTCTCGGCAAGGAGAATGTGCGCCAGGGCTTCTTTGGCCAGGAAATTAACATCACGACCTACAACCTTTGCCGCATCAACATGTTCTTGCACGATATCGATTACGATAAATTTAACATCGCGCTCGGCGATACGCTGACCGACCCAGCCCATTTGGACGACGAGCCATTCGAGGCCATTGTTTCTAATCCGCCATACTCAATCCACTGGGATGGTGACGATAAGCCAACGCTAATTAATGACCCGCGTTTCGCTCCAGCAGGCGTGTTGGCGCCGAAGTCTAAAGCCGACTTTGCATTCGTGATGCACGCGCTTTCCTGGCTCGCTACGAACGGCACGGCGGCTATTGTTTGCTTCCCAGGCATCATGTATCGCGGCGGCGCAGAAAAGAAGATTCGCAAATACTTAGTGGATAATAACTTTGTTGACTGCGTGATTCAGCTACCAAGTAATATTTTCTTTGGCACGAGCATCTCGACCAACATTATGGTGCTCAAGAAAAATAAGAGTGAGAACAAGACTTTGTTCATAGACGCAAGCAATGAGTGCATTAAGGTTACGAACAATAACAAGCTCACGGAAGAAAATATTCAGCACATTCTGGATTGGTTTGCAGGGCGCGAGGATGTTGACCATATCGCCAAGCTCGTGAGCAATGACGATGTGGCGGCCAATGACTACAACCTTTCGGTTTCGACTTACGTTGAGCCAGAAGATACGCGCGAGGTCGTAGATATTAAGCAGCTCAATGCCGACATCGAGCAAATCGTTAAGCGTGAGCAGGAGCTTCGTGAGAAGATAGATGCGATCGTAAAGGAGATTGAGGGGTAAAAGTATGTCGGAGATTAGGATTTTTAAAACGAAGAATGGAGTTGAGGAGATTATCCTTCAAGAAGCAAAACTCGAGCGTCAGATTCAGAACTTAGTCGAGAATAACATGGAGAAGTTCTTCGGTGTTCGATTTATTAAGTCTGAGTGGGCGATTGATGATGGGCGAATGGATAGTATCGGACTTGATGAAAATAATTGTCCTGTAATTTTTGAATATAAAAAGAGCCAAAACGATAACGTCATTAATCAAGGGCTTTTCTATCTTGACTGGCTAGTTGAGCATAAGGAAGCATTTCAGATGCTAGTTCGCGAAAAGTTTGGAGATGATACGTGTGACAGTGTTGATTTTTCTGCGCCAAGCGTGTTCTGCATAGCTGGTGACTTTAGTAATTATGATGTCCATGCCGTAAAGCAAATCGGAAGAAACATTAAGCTGGTAAAGTATCGAATTCATGATGACGATATAGTGCTTTTCGAGCAGCTAAATGCCCCTAAGGCAGCGGCCGTAATTAGTCAAAATAATGACGGCGGTTCGAATTCGACAAGTAAATATGTCCAAAAAACACACCTTGAAAAACTTGAATCTGCGCCTGAAAAAATTAGAATGCTGTATCGTGAGGTGTGCGATTATATTGAATCACTCGATGATGACTTAAGCGTTAACCAATTGAAGTATTACGTCGCCTATCGTAAGGTCCAGAATGTATTTTGTATCGAAGTTTACAATTCGTATATTGCTATTAGAACCAAGCTGGACCCAAAGAAGAACGATATTATTGAAGGCTTTACTCGCGACATGACGCACACGGGGCATTATGGGACGGGCGATTTTGAAATCCAACTAAAGAACGAATCGCAACTTGAAGCCGTAAAGGACTTACTACGAAAGGCTATCGATGAGCAAAATTGACGAACTAATTAGGGAAAAGTGTCCGAATGGAGTTAACTTTTTGCTACTAAAAGATGTGACCGAAATGAAACGCGGAACGCCAGCGACACGTAATACTATGAGTGAGGGGGCAATCCCTGTCGTGTCTGGAGGAAAAGAGCCTGCGTTTTATTGCAATGTATCGAATCGCGAAGGCGAAACGATAACTGTGGCTGGTAGTGGTGCTGGTGCTGGCTTCGTCAAGTATTGGAACGAGCCTATATTTGTAAACGATGCCTTTTCGGTTAAGGGCATTAGTGGCATTTCGACTAAATACATTTATTATTATTTGGCAAACATTCAAGATAAAATCTACTCTACAAAAACTGGGGGTGGCATTCCGCATGTTCACATAAAGAACATCGAAAACTTTCGAATTCCAGTTCCGCCTTTGGATATTCAAAAAGAAATTGTGGGCGTGCTAGACTCGTTTACAGAGCTGGAAGCAGAGCTGGAAGCAGAGCTGGAAGCAAGGCGGAAGCAGTATGAGCACTATCGAGACCAGTTGCTTTCGTTTGAGAATTTGAGTGCTGAGGGGGGGGCAAGTTGAGCTGCTTCCGCTTGGTGAGCTTGGTGTATTTTACGGTGGTCTTACTGGTAAGACAAAAGATGATTTTAATGGAGGAAACTCGAAATTCATAACCTATAAAAACGTATATTCTAATATTGCTTTAGATATCGATGTGGATGATAGGGTAAAAATTGAAGAAGGCGAGAAGCAACGAACCATAGAATATGGCGACGTTTTATTTACGGGGTCGTCTGAGACCCCCGATGAATGCGGCTTTTCGTCAGTATTAACAAAGCGGACGGATGAAGAATTATACTTAAATAGCTTCTGTTTTATATTTAGGTTCAATGACCTGAAGAATGTAGATCCAGAGTTTATGAAGCATCTATTTAGGTCTAAGCAGATTCGCTATCAAATTGGGAAAACGGCAAGCGGAGTTACGCGCTTTAATGTTTCTAAACAAATGATGCAGAAGGTCAAGATTCCTATAATACCTATTGAAGAACAGAAAAGAATAGCAAGCGTTCTAGATAAGTTTTATGCAATAAACAAGGATATAATAATTGGACTTCCTGCTGAAATTGAAGCGCGCCACAAACAATATGTTTACTATCGCGATAAGCTCCTCACTTTCAAAGAGAAAACCGCTTAGGATGGTATAATAATCGTAAGTAATTACGGGATGGTTTTCGATGAGTCAATACAATATGGTGATGCAGGGTGGCGAAAGCACTGTTGTCGCGGAATATACTCCACAACCAAGGAAGGCAGAAGCATATCAAAGCGAAGCCGACTTGGAAAATGAATTGATTGCCAACTTGCAGGAGCAAGGCTATGAGTATTTGCAGATTCATTCGAAGACTGACCTTGAAGAAAACCTCCGCAAGCAGCTCGAAAAACTAAACGACTACCAGTTCTCAGAAGAAGAGTGGGAGCGCTTTTTCAACGACTGCATTGCGAATAGCAACGAAGGTATTGAAGAGAAGACCCGTAAAATTCAGTCCGACCATATCCAAGTATTGCGTCAGGACAATGGCGCTACGAAAAATATCCGTCTCATCGACAAGGAAAACATCCACAACAACTCGCTTCAAGTTATCAATCAGTATGAAGAGAACGACGGCACACACAATACGCGCTATGATGTGACGATTCTTGTAAACGGTCTGCCGTTAGTCCATGTTGAATTGAAGAGGCGCGGGGTTGCGATTCGTGAAGCATTTAACCAAATCAAACGTTACCAGCGTGATAGTTTTTGGGTGACGCGAAGCCTGTATGAATATGCGCAAATCTTCGTGATTTCGAACGGCACACATACGAAGTATTATTCGAACACAACTCGCGCATCACACGTCAAAGAGCTTGGCGAGATGGCCCGCAAGAAAAGCAAGAAGACTAGCAACAGCTTCGAGTTCACTTCGTTCTGGGCCGACGGAAACAATAAAATTATTCCAGATCTTGTAGACTTTACGCGCACATTCTTCTCGAAGCATACGCTCCTAAATATCCTAACTAAATACTGCGTGTTCGATGCCGATAACAAGCTACTCGTTATGCGTCCATATCAGATTTGCGCTACTGAGAAGATTATTAATAAGATTGAGATTTCACAAAATGCTAAGGCGGATTCTCCGATGAGGCCAGGAACGGTTGGGGCGGGCGGATTCGTATGGCATACAACTGGCTCTGGTAAGACTCTGACGTCGTTTAAGGCCGCTCAGCTCGCTTCTAAGTTGCCTTACATCGATAAGGTGCTATTCGTAGTCGACCGTAAGGATTTGGACTATCAGACGATGCGTGAATATGACCGCTTCGAGAAGGGGGCGGCGGATGGCAATAACTCTACGCGCGTGCTACAGCATCAGCTCGAAGATATCGATAAGAACGGCAATCCGCATAAGTATCGCATTATCGTTACCACGATTCAGAAGTTGAGCACGTTTATTAGTCGCAACCCTCAGCATGAGGTCTATAACAAGCGCGTCGTTATAATCTTCGACGAATGCCATCGTAGCCAGTTCGGTGATATGCATACGAGCATTTCTCGTGCGTTCAAGAATTACAATTTGTTTGGCTTTACGGGCACCCCAATCTTCGCCCAGAATGCAGGTAGCAGTGGTAATCCTCATCTCAGAACGACCGAGCAAGCCTTTGGTGACAAGCTTCATACATATACGATTGTTGACGCTATCAATGACAGAAATGTTTTGCCGTTCCGTATTGATTATTTGAGCATGATGCATAGCAAGGATAATATTGTTGACTATGACGTTAGCTCGATTGACCGCGAACGCGCAATGATGGACCCTCGTCGCATTACGGAAGTTACAAAGTATATCCTTGAACACTTCGACCAGAAGACCAAGCGCAACTCGCACTATACGCTACGCGGTAAACGGTATGCTGGCTTCAATTCAATATTCGCTACGTCGTCTATTCAGATGGCAAAGCTGTATTATGAGGAGTTCAAGAAGCAGTTGGCGGAGATGGGGCGGCCGCTGACGATTGCTACAATCTTTAGCTTTGCTCAAAACGAGACCGACCCAGAAGACGATGTGTTCGTCGACGAGGACTTCGATACGTCTGGCCTAGATATGCCGTCGCGCGAATTCCTGGAATCTGCAATTCAGGATTATAACCGCCAATTCAATACTCAATTCGATACTTCGTCCGACAAGTTCCAGAACTATTACAAGGACCTTTCGCTTCGCGTAAAGAATCGCGAGGTCGACCTTTTGATTGTTGTGAATATGTTCCTTACTGGTTTTGATGCGACAACACTCAACACGCTTTGGGTCGATAAAGATTTGAAGATGCATGGCTTGATTCAGGCATTCTCGCGCACCAACCGCATTCTTAACTCGGTAAAGACCTACGGCAATATTGTGTGCTTCCGCAACTTACAGGAGAAAGTAGATGAAGCTGTTGGTCTGTTCGGCGATAAGGATGCTGGCGGAATCGTAATGCTCAAGAGCTACGACGAATACTTGAATGGCTATGATGATGACAAAGACAAGCATGTCGATGGCTATGTTGAGCTTATTAATCGCCTGAACAGTGAGTATCCGCTTGAAGAAGAGGCAATCATCGGTGAAGAAAAGCAGAAGGAATTCATCAAACTCTTCGGCAAAATTCTTCGCATTCGTAACATCCTTACATCATTCGACCAATTTGCTGACGACGACAAGAATATTATTAGTGACCGCGACTTACAGGACTATCAGAGCCGTTATATCGACTTGTATCAGGAGAAGCGTGGTGGCGATGATGGTGGCGAGAAAGAGATTATCAATGACGACTTGGTGTTCGAGGTTGAGCTCATTCGCCAGATTGAGGTCAATATTGACTATATCCTGATGCTTGTCATGAAGTATCACGAGTCGAACTGCGAAGACAAGTCTATCATTGCTACAATCGACCGCGCCGTTGATTCGAGCATCGAGCTGCGCAGTAAGAAAGAGCTCATTCATGACTTCGTTAATAATGTAACGAACAGCACGACTGGCGAGATTCATGACAACTGGCAGAAGTTTGTTAACGAACAGCGCCAAAAAGAGTTGGATGGCATCATTGATACCGAAGGGCTCAATAGGGACTATACTTACCGCTTGATTATCAATTCGTTCCGCGATGGCGTTTTGAAGACCACTGGCACCGATATCGACAGGATCATGCCAGTCATGTCACGCTTCGCCGCAGACAACGCGCGTGCGACCAAAAAGAAGACGGTAGTTAAGCGCTTGAAAGAATTCTTCGAGAAATACTTCGGCGCAATTTAATACTCATGCTTTCATTATTTCGATAGGTGTATTATCTTATAGTTCCATAAAGAAGGAACACAGATGATTTACCCACTAGAAATCGTTCGCAAGCATATTATCATGCATCGCAACAAGCGTAATCGCAAATAAAAACTAGCAGAAAGTTGCTTTCTCGGGAGTATATTTACGAGTATATTTATCGTAAAAACTACCAGGAAGCAACTTTTTTGCTAGCTAGAATATGTAGGATATGAGGATGGTGGTGGTTTAGGAACGGCGAATCCATAGCGATATTCAACTGGATAGCCGTATGGATTGCTCGTAGGTCTATATATAGGACGACCAGGAGAAGAAGGGGCGGCGGGGGCGCCGTTTTTCTTTCTGCGCTCATCGTTTATTCGGCGCATCTGAATTGAGCGACGAGTCTTCTCGCCGTGATAGCGAAGCTTGATTTCGTCTTCGGTTCTGCGTATTGATTGAGAGTAACTAAACTGACGCTCAGGATTGGAGATGGTGGGGAGCGCGGATTTTGCCTGCTTAATAACCGCGGCCGACACAACCTGCTCGAGGCTCTGGTTCCTATCAGCAGCCATCATGGAGACTAAAGAATGAAGCTCCTCGGAGATTTGGAGGGGGCGCTTTCTCGGTGGGTCTTTCTGGGGTGATGGTGGCGCGAAATTTCTCCCCGCGCCCACCCCGTTTATGGGGCATACCATAACCTAATTATACCATTGTGACCTCTGTTAATTGTGTAGCCCTAAAAGTTTCCGAAGAGTTAGGACATCGGCATTACGCATCGACTAGGTCGCTGCTTGGGGCGGGGGCGCACGGGGGGCTCTTCCGATGTCGGAGCCGAAAAAATACATTGGGAATGACCCAATGTATTAACTAAAATCCCCGCGCCCAGCCTACTTGATTCGTTCTGACTCTCCGTTTCCGAACAGCATCTCCTGACAGTCAGTGCAGTATCCGCTCTTCAGGAACTCACGTTCGCATTTGTTGAGTGATGGAAGGCATTCCTGGATTAGTTGGCCGCCAGCCAGATAGCCTTTGTAAGCCTCTAATTCGCTGTCTGTGAGCTCTAAATAAGACTCGCGTCCACACATACCGCATGTTTGCGCCACCTCGTTATCGATGATAGTAACCATATTTAACTCCTGTTTAGCTTTGATGAATAAAAAGAGGAGACTATACCATAGCTAGCCTCCTTCCAGTGCTTAAGCAATCGAGCATATCCTGTCTAATAATGGTTCCAACTTCGTGCACTACGGAGCACCAAAATTCGTGCTAAAATCCGCCATCTTGGCGGCTTTTTGTTTTCGCTCGGTCGGGAACCGCGCTTCAAGCAAAGAATCCGCCAATCTAGCGGATTTATATCTACGAATTTTATCTGAACAATTTTCCCCTTCGATAATCTCGAAAAATGAAAAAGCCGGAGCGGGGGCTCCGGTTTTTGTTGAGTATTAGATTGTTGGCGGCTCGATGTTAGTATTCATCTCGCGCAGAATGCGATGCGCTTCTAGGAAGAATTTGTCGCCATCATACGGCGCATATTTGTCCGCAAACCAGATGTCGACGGCGTTCTTGGCGCCTTCCTTAACAAGCTTCTGAATGTCGTCATTGTCGCGAATCATAGCGCTATTCTTGAGATTCCAGGAAAGCTTATGAAACTTACCAGCATCATAGTAGTGCTTCATGGTCTTGGTTGCGTCGAACTTGTCGATGAAGTAAGCGAATCTCGCCTCCGGTGTCTCGTGTTCGTCGAACTCGAGCA
>DESW01000008.1:27183-27344 GCA_002361425.1 Candidatus Saccharibacteria bacterium UBA3304
GCGTGACGCTTCTTGTCGATCATTGGCACGTCGCCGATGATAGTCTCGCCAATCTCATGGAAGATTAACATGGAGTTAACTTTTGCGAGATCAATCTGTTCGTGGCCGGGATAAAGCGGGTAGAACAGGTTAGCGAGAATAAGACAGCTATGGCAGTGCTC
>DESW01000008.1:27404-28558 GCA_002361425.1 Candidatus Saccharibacteria bacterium UBA3304
GAGACGCTTTCGAGGCGTTTGTCGCGTACGCGCCAGATTTTCCAGCCAGTACGAATGCGTTTCTTCAGGTCGTCAAGGATGCAAGCGAGGCGCAGAGCACTCTCTAGAGTTTCAACATTGAATGCTTGTGTCATTTCTTATCTACTCCTTTCAAAAATGTACAAAGATTGAATCTTATGCGATTAATTTTGGCAGAAAATTATATAAATGCAAACATAAGCTAGAGATTTTGAGGCCGAGAGCTTTGTCTCTCGGCCTATTTTTACACTTGTTTTTTGTGCTTATGTTATAATCAAATTAAACATAAGTGTGAGGTGTGATGAAAAGTGTGTGGACTAAGGTCGGCGCGGTGGCGTTGGCTGGTGTTATAGTAGCGAATGCGTTTATTCCGTATGCGTTTGCAACGGATGTGGCGCCTGCGACAGAGCAGGAAACTGCTGCCGAAACTAAGGTAGAAGAGTTCTTTACGACCGAGAGTAATGTGCTTGATTTTGGTCGTGTAACCGAACTTGGCCGTAGCTACACAAAGGCTATTACAGTCAAAAATAATACTGCGAACGACGTAATTATTGATGCTACCGCTGGCGTCTATGCGGATGTTGCGGCTGAGAATCAGGCGCTAACGAACTGGATTGCTTTTGTCGGCGGCGTTACTCACTTTAATATTGCCGCTGGCGCAACGCGTGACGTAAATGTTCGCGTAGTGGTCCCAGCTGATGCTATTGCTGGTACGCAGTATGCGACAGTCGAGCTCGTCGATGGCGCTGCTCATAAGCAGAGCGTGCTCGTAAAGATTGATATCGCTGGCGAGAATCTCAAGTATGGCAGCGAAGTAAACGATGCTTATATTGAGCCAGTTCGCCTCGATGACACACTTAAAGGTCGCGCAACAGTTAAGAATACTGGCACGGCTGGTTTCACCTCTACTTATCAGATTCGTGCAAAGAATTTCTTTGGGGGCATGGACTGGGAAGTCATTAAACAGACTGATGGCGAAGTTTTCCCAGGCAAACAGATTGAGTTTAGCTGCGACGAACAGCTTGGCTTCGGCATCTATTCAATTGAGCAACGTGTAACTTTTGCTAACGCTGAAGGCCGTATGGTTGAGTCGCTCTTGTCTCGCACCGTCATTAATCTCCCATGGTGGAGTCTTG
>DESW01000008.1:28619-29285 GCA_002361425.1 Candidatus Saccharibacteria bacterium UBA3304
GTATTATTCCTAATCATTCTAATCACGATTGTTGCTAAGCGCCGCAAACATAGCAGGAAGAATGAAGATAAGCTTCGTCGCGCTGAGCGTAAGGCTCGCAAGGCTGCGATTGCGAAGGTAGAGAAGGCGGAAGGCAAAGCGCTCAAGAAGAAGGGCGACGAAGAAGAAGAGAGCATGAGTGATAAGGAAGCTCAGGAAGCTATTGAAGCCTTTAGCGATGAAGTGGCTGATGACACGGACGAGATTGAGAATATTGCTCAGAAACTTGAAGAGACCGAAGAGGAAGGTTCTGTAGATGATGATGCGGAATACGATGAAGAAGAGGCAATTCCGATCAAAGTAAATATTAAGAAAAAGAAATAGAAAAAAGCCCCGCGTAATATGGGGCTTTTTGAGAGGCGTGGATTAGCAATAATTTTTTTCGACGATAGAGATTTCCTTGCGGTCGCCACGGAAGTATACCTTCACCTTGGCCTGACTCAGGTAAATCATAAGACTTTTTACGACTTCAAGCACTGTTTCTCGCCAAAGGCGATAGTAGCTTTCGTGGTCGACGCACGGTCCTCCCCAATCGCTGTCGCCAAGGTTACAGGTTACCTTAATGCCGCGACGAGCGGTATTCTTATTGCTAGAATAGCCGTGCTCATACCAGTGTACGGATTCGAC
>DESW01000008.1:29342-29689 GCA_002361425.1 Candidatus Saccharibacteria bacterium UBA3304
CATGCACCTAAGCGCATGTCGCCACGGCGGAGTCTTTGCTCGAGGAATTCGGTGAGCAGGGCAGTAATGTTGACCTGACTAGGGTTATTGGGATCTTCGAGTTCATCGTCATTTACGCCAATAATAAATTCGGCGTATTCCATTGCGATGTCCTTTTTGGCTTCGATTGCATGGATATGAAAATGGTCGTTCATATTTTGGCCTCCTTCTAAGGTACGTGCAAGTTTCGGCTATAAAGCCAGCGTATCTTATTATTGTATCATACTTATGCTATTTTGTCAATGAAGGGGATGGCTAATGCTTGCATTTTTGAAAAAAATGGTGTAGAATGGTTCAGGTAAGGGTCC
>DESW01000019.1 GCA_002361425.1 Candidatus Saccharibacteria bacterium UBA3304
CAGCTCCGTGGTCGTGGTGGCCGTCAGGGCGATCCTGGTACTACTCAGTTCTTCGTCAGCTGCGAAGATGACCTTATGCGCATCTTCCAGGGTGATCGTATCTCTATGATTATGAAGCGCCTTGGTGTTGACGATGATATGCCAATCCGCAACCGCATGGTCAGTAAGACTCTCGAATCTGCTCAGAAACGTATTGAAGGTTTCAACTTCGATAGCCGCAAGAACGTTGTTCAATACGATAACGTTATCAACCGTCACCGCAAAGTTGTCTACACGATGCGTCGCAAGATTCTCGATGGCGATAACATCCGCCCAGAGATTTCTCGCCTTTATAAAGACGAAGTTGCAGAGCTCACTCAGTTTAGCTCCCGCATCAATAAGAAGTTCAAAGAACAGTTCAAGGCTGTCTTTGATCTCGATGAAGATTTGATTGATTCTATCGGCATCATGCGCAAAGAGAAAGATCGCTACAAGCTCGCCCTCGCTGCAGTCGAAGAACTCTATCATGATAAGGAACTCGAGTTCGGTGAAGAAACTATGCGCAAGATTGAGCGTGAAGTTTACCTCAACGTTCTCGATACTCTCTGGATGCAGCATCTTGAAAATATGCAGCACCTCCGCGAAGGTATCCACTGGCGTTCTGTTGGTCAGCGCGATCCACTCGTAGAATATCGTTCTGAATCTCAGAAGCTCTTTGATGGTCTCCAGCGCGCACTCCGCGAGGAAGTGATGAAGATTCTCCTTACGCTTCGCATGCAGGAAGTCGCAGAAGTTTCCGACGACAAGTATGACACTGAGCTTACTAAGATGGCAGAAGGCGCAACCGAAAAGGGCGTTAACGAAGTCTCCGCCGGTGTTAAGAATATGGATGACGAGTTTGCTAAAGACGAACATGGTGTAGGCAAAGCTGCCGAACATCAGTCCAACGTAGGCACCAGCAAGAAGTCTGGCGCATCCGGCAAGAACACTGATCGCAACGCAAAGCGCAACGCTGCTCGCAAATCCAAGAAGCAAGCACGCCAGAACAAGAAAAAAGGTCGTAAATAATTTGAAACATTCAATTGAGGAGGTCCGGCTCAAAAATGGCGCCCGGGGCCTCCTCATCGACGCGCCAGGCAGTCCCGTTTTTAATATTCGGGTCATTTTTCGCGCTGGTAATAAATTTGTAAAGTCGCCAGAAATCTACGAGGTTGCACACCTCATGGAACATATGGCTTTTGGCCGCAATGCGCAATATCGTGATGAACAAGCTTACGAGGCTGAGTTTACGAAGAACGGTGCTTATCATAACGCTTGGACTTCGGACTGTTTCATTGCTTATGAATCTGAATGTGCTGATTTCGAATGGAAACGCATTCTTGATCTGCAGGAACTCGCAGTCGCTGAGCCGCGCTTCAATGAAGAAGAATTGGCTAGCGAAAAGGGGAACGTTCGTTCCGAGCTTACTGGCTATCAGAACGACTATGCTCGCCTTATTTGGCCAAAGCTCCAGCAGGCTCTCGGTGAGGAAGTTTTGACTTATGGCGAACGCCTAAAGACGATTAATAATATTGAGCTCAAAGACGTCCGCGATCATTATCGTCGCACACATACCGCAAATAATATGCAGTTCATCATTACTGGTAATCTCCGCGGTCGCAAACGCAAAATTGTCAGCATGCTTGAAGACTGGGCGCTTAAGCCTGGTGAGAATTTTGAGTTGCCAATGTCCGCATATCGCGCCTCAAAACCAGTACTCATTCGCCGCAAAGACGCTAGCAATATGAGCTTCGGTTTCTCCTTTGTGATTCAGCGCTCGCTTTCGCCGGCAGAGCAGTATGCGATGGGTTGTCTCAATCATATTTTGAACGGTACGATGAATAGCAAAATCTTCGGCGCCGCCCGCAAGAAAGGTATTGTATATGGCATGGGCTCGCAGACTGAGTCGGATAAATGGTCTAGTACTTGGGACTTTGATGGGGAAGTAAACGCCGAGAACGCAACTGATCTCTTCGACCTTATCGCTGTTGAGCTAGGCAAAGTTATTAATGGCGATATCTCCGACGAAGACATTGCTGCCGCCAAGGCGTATGCGCTCGGTCATCATCAAATGCTCGCGCAGACTGCGGATCAAATTAGTGCTTACTATCTCCGTGAATACGTCACGAACGGCACTTATCAGCCAATGGATGATGCGCCAAAGATGATCGAAAGCATCGATAAAAGCACTATTGTTCAGCTTGCACGTATCTTTATGCAGTCCGGCGTTTCTGGTCTCGCCGTTGTCGGCAATATGAATAAAGCGATGCTCGACGAGCTCTGGCAACGCATCCTCGATACCGTATAAAAAACAAAAGCCTCGAACTAGTCGGGGCTTGTTTCTTGGGCGCTCATTATTCCGAAGTGAAACCATCTGTGCTGCCAATCAATACTCTTCCAAAGGCAGTCATATCTTCTTTGCTGAAGACGACATTTTGATTGCCGATTTTGCAATAGTAGTTATTGACAGACGTGTTGTCTGACGTGTTTTCGCGGATAAAAACGTTGCCGGTGTCTGCTTCTTTGTAACGAACGATTAAATGCGATTCGTCGGAGAAGTCAAAAGTAACGGTGCCGAAATCGTCGGCCCAACCATCGCTTGTTGGCTGATACTTGTATTCGTACATCATCTGGTCAATTTGAACGATGCCATTTTCCGTGCAGTCTGCTACGCGGCCAAGGCATAATTCGTCTGCTTGACTGAGAATCTCTACTCGTCTCTGGCGCTCTTCTTCGAGCTGGGATTCGAGTTGAGCCTGACGATTGGCGAGATTATTGTTGTATATTTTCATGTATACATTAACGCCAATCATTAGTAGTACGAGTGCTGTGATGAAGCCGGCGATAAGGGCCTTTGCCTTAGACTCAGTGAACTTCGAGTTCTCGTCGTAAGGTTCGTAGTGGTGAGAAAGCTCTGATACGATTTGGATATCGTCTTGGTTATCAGTTTTCATAAGCAACCTCCTAATGTACATATTTGTCGGGTTTTCTAGAGAGAAAACAAGAAACCAAACATCTTTCTATTATACCACACTTATGCTTAAAAGTCAATTTGACCCGCGCGCAGAGCATAGAAAAAATCCGCCTTGTGAGCGGACTTTTTCTTCGTGTTATTTTTGCCCTAGAAAGCTATTAAGCCTTTAGTTCTTTGTGGCTTAGCTTGTTGGCGATGTCGGAAATGTAGAAACCGAGAACGCCACCGAGTACTGGGAAGATCACGTAAGTGACCAACATTGGCATGAGCTGACCCATGAGTGTATCGAAACCTTCTGCACTTGCTGGGAGCAAACCGTACATAAATGCGGCTGCTGGGTTCATGATAAAGACGTTATCCTGAATGCCGAGGAAGTTGTTGCAAATAACAACTGCGAAGAGCATTGCGAGGAATACACCGCCGGATACGACTGCTGCGAACGTGAATGCGCCGCGCTTGTAATCGAGCGCGCGAGCAAAGAAGAACGCAATAATCATAGCGCCGATGAACTCGAGCATAGTGATTGCCCAGAAGAAGCTAAAGCCTTCTGTAGCTGCAGCTACGCTGTCTGCTGCGGTAAGCGTTGGCAGAAGTGTAGAAGCTGCATCGATGTTACCACTTGCGACACCTGCATTGTAGAACGCATTGATAATCATGAAGCCTGCCCATGCACCGATGAGCTGAGCGATGATATAAAGTACGCCACGAATTGCAGATACGCGGCGGCTTGCCATCATACCAGCAGTGATTGCTGGGTTGAGATGTGCACCAGAAAGTGCGAAGACCGCTGCGGTGATACCGGTGTAAGCAAAGATCAAATAGAGCGGATTGAAGAGACCGAGGGTCAAGGCAACGCCAGTGACCAAACCGGTACCGATAATCTCGCCGATGATTGCGCCGATAATCTTGGTGTCTTTAAAAATTGTTAGAATGTTTTCGTTTGGATCGCCCTT
>DESW01000030.1 GCA_002361425.1 Candidatus Saccharibacteria bacterium UBA3304
TTAGTCTGAGTCACTGTGCATGGGCCGGCTTGAAGGATAGTTACAGGGGTAACTACACCATCATCACCGATGATCTGGGTCATACCAATCTTGGTGCCGAGGATGATTTTCATCTGTGGGCGTCCTTTCCCATTAAAATCATTTGGCTTATGAGTGGTATCTCTCGCCTGCGCGGTTCAAGACCTTACCTCTTGCGCCAAAGTGACGTTATTTTGATAATATACCTCGGTATTATATCACGGATTATCTTAAATTGTCAACATTTTTATCTTAAAATCGCTATTTTTGCTGTTGCTTGTCTTCTATTGACTTTTACTATAGCTTATGCTATAATAGTAGTTGTAGCCATTGTTCTATAATGATTGTTCTTTTGGAGGCTTTTGCCATGGAAAATTTTAGAAAATTTTTCGCTGTAACCCGTGGTTTAGTCAAATACAATGACAATTGTGGGCCTTGTGAATATATCATTCACTCTCACAAGTATGAATTCATTACCGTAACCCGCGATTATCTTGTCGACGCTTTCGCTTCGGTCAAATTACCAAAACAGAGTGATATGCTTACTTGCAAAATCAACAACATTAGCGCAGAGGAAATTGAGTTCTTCGAAAAAGTAGAGGGCTTTAAGCTGGATAGCACAATATATAGCTTAGAGTTTTTCGCCGACGACACTCTTGTCGCAGAATACTTCCCGTATTGCGACGAGTGCGATATCTACGATTTTCCCCTCTCGCAACTCCGTCGTTTCTTGGAGATTTGCAAAAGCTACAAAGAGCCCTAGTTCAAAAAATCCCCGATTTCTCGGGGATTTTCTTAGTTTCGTAAGATGATTACATCTTGATTTCAGCGTCAACGCCTGCTGGGAGCGAGAGATTCTGAAGAGCATCAATCGTCTTTGGAGTAGCGTTGATAACGTCGATAAGGCGCTTGTGGACCTTCATTTCGAAAGCTTCACCACCGGTCTTGTAGACGTGTGGGCTCTTTACGACGGTAAAGGTTGAACGCTTGGTTGGAAGTGGAACTGGACCACTTACGCTTGCACCAGTGCGGATAGCAGTATCAACGATCTGCTTTGCGCTCTGGTCGATGAGGCGATGATCGTATGCCTTGAGGCGGATACGAATCTTGAGACCTTCGGCTTTGTCTGCCATTTGGATTATATCCTTTCTTTACGACCGCGTAACCTCGGATACTACCTAGACGGAGCGTCCACGAGTTGTCGCGGCAATTTAATATTGTATGCGTTTTATTATGCCTCAGTTGAGGCGTTTTGTCAATTGGCTAGCGTATACTTAATTACGATATATATCGCAAATACTATCGATAAGACGACGATATCGTGAATGAACTTCTTCGTTGCCTCTTCTGACGGCCGCCCCTTCTCCTCGATAGATCTGCGGTTCTTCTTATCTGTGAGGAAGGTATGGAGGATACTTACCGTAAATATGATACCTGGAATAGTAACGAATAGCAGGCCAGGCCTTTCCGCCCATAGATACTCAAGCAAGCAGATAATAATAGTGGGAGATACGAGAATTATGATGTACTGCAAAAAGATATGGAGGCCTCTAATCCACCGGTGGTTCTTATAGGCATTCTTCCAGGCGGTTCTAAAACGACTCATAGGCGCGTTACATTTTTAATGAATTATTCATTATGTTTATTTTACCATGAAAAAGGCCTCTCGCTAGGAGAGGCCCATATGGAAGCATTGGGGGGTAGAATTATGCGGCAGCGGCCATCGTATAGATGCACTCGCCATTTCCGCTAATGTTGACATTGATATCGCCATTCTCGAGGCGGTTAACAAATACAAAAATATTCTGTACCCCGAGGAATGCGACCTTGGTAACGCTCGAAAGGTTACTCGGCATTACTGTGTTGTTGGCAGCCATGAGCTGGTACGGCATCGGATCGCCAGATTCAAGATAGTCGGTAATCTTTCCGACCGACTGGCTCATCTTCATGTTAATTACGGCTACATTAACGCCGCCCGCGGGTGTCATATATGCGATAGCGGCGATGCCACCTTTGATAAATGACGCATACATGCGAACACCCTTCGTAGCGCACACAAACAAGCCGTCGAGACACTCATATCTGATGATTTTTCCGATAGATGCGTTTCTGTGGTTCGGTGTGACGCGCTGGATCTTATAATAAGCATCCAGGGTGCCGCAGTCCTTCCACTCGAATCCGCCGATCAGGAGCTTCATGTTGAGCTTCTTGACCATATCGGTAGGATCCAAACCAAGATCTGTCTTCTCTGAGCCTTCGTCGTAGTACTTCTTGAGCAGCGCATTGATTTTCTCCATCGGATACGCCTTGCAGAACTTGTCGACTCTGACAGCATACAGACCCGTATTAACAACAGTATTGTCGTCCATAAGAATCTGCTTAACTCTGTCTGGTCCAAACTTAGCCGGCTTCTCAATGAAGTCGAGAATCTCGTAGAACGGGCCTTCTTCGGATGAGTCATACTGAGCGTTTCCGCAGCCACCAACGATATTTGCGTCGGCAACTTTAGCGCCAACCAGTACAGAGCGACCATTTCTTGCCTCGTTGCAAGCTGCCATGATAGCCATTGTCAGCTCTTCCTGACCCTCAATGTGAGAGTCGGACGGCGTAATGAAAGCAACTGCCTTCTCTTCGTGTCTGCGGATATAGTCCGCTGCGGCCGCCATAACAGCGACATAGCCAAGATGCGGATCAAACATTACCACATTTGTGCTAGGAACCTTGTACGGCGCCAGCTGGTCGATTGCGTAATCTCTCTGCTCTTCATTTGTAACCACAACGATCACGCGCGACGGCTTAATGACGTCATTCGTAATCATTCTGACTACATCCTGAACAAAAGTGACCTTGCCGTGCTCCTCGTCATCGAACTTCGGAGCAAACTGCTTAGGGATTGATCCCGCAATAGGAAGACGTGAACCTCTTCCCCCAGCCAATACGATTGCAAAAGGTTTTGTGACATTTTCCATTTTTTCTACCTCCAATGTAAAAGAACATAATTTAGTTATGACCAACAAAAAATGTCGTCATAACGACTACATTTGCTATGATAGCACATATTGGCTAATAATGCAAGGGGGTATTTTTATACGCTAGCTTCTGGTGAGATTGCAGCCATGACATGTATGAAAAGCCACATAAGAATAGATATACCCATAAATATGCATCCTACCATAATACCAAGCTTATCTTGCGAGTTATTACTAGGAATACAGATATCGTCATAATCTGATGGATTGACGTATATAGTATAGGTTTTGCCTTTTCTGAGATTAGAGTGGATATAGTCCGTGGCTTCGATTTCCCTTTTAATGCCATTAATCTCCGTTGCTAATACAGGCACTTTGACGTTGCCGTATTTGTCCGCAATCTCTACGAACCTGACATATTCCGCCTGAACCTTGAGTATGCATTCGTTTTTGCGATGAAAAACTTTAATTAATGTCTTCACTAGGAAAACTATACCCATTATAAAGAACGCGCCCGTAATTATATCGAATGGTATCATTAAGTATGACTCGTCGCTCATACTTCTTATGTTAGCACATTTACGACAACAAAATATCCCCCGCCTAAACGAGGGATATTTTAATCGGTTACGATAGATTATTTAACAATCTTGGTAACAACACCAGAACCGACGGTGCGGCCACCTTCGCGGATTGCGAAGCGGTCATTGTCGTTCATAGCGATTGGAGCATTGAGCTTGACGCTGAAGGTGACGGTATCACCAGGCATAACAATCTCTTTGTCCTTTGGAAGTTCAACCTCACCAGTAACATCGGTGGTGCGGAAGTAGAACTGTGGCTTGTAACCGTTGGAGAATGGAGTGTGGCGACCGCCTTCTTCCTTCTTCAAGATGTAAACCTGGCCCTCAAACTCGGTATGTGGAGTGATAGAACCTGGCTTTGCGATAACCTGACCACGCTCGATCTGTTCACGCTCGATACCGCGGAGGAGAAGACCTGCGTTATCACCTGCCTGACCCTGATCGAGAGTCTTGTGGAAGGCCTCGATACCGGTAACAACAGATTTCTGAGTGTCTTTAAGACCGACGATTTCAACTTCATCGTTGATGTGGATAGTACCCTGCTCGATACGACCAGTAGCGACAGTACCACGACCCTTGATGGAGAAGACATCCTCGATTGGCATCAAGAATGGCTTGTCGAGATCATGCTCTGGAATATCGAAGTATTCGTCCATAGCCTTGACGAGTTCCATAACAGCGTCTTCGTTAGCTGGATCGCCTTCGAGAGCCTTGGTTGCAGAACCCTTGATGATTGGACAGTTGCGATCGAAACCGTTCTTCTCGAGAAGGTCGCGGATATCTTCCTCGACGAGTTCGACGAGGTCAGGATCAGCGAGATCCATCTTGTTCAAGAAGACGATGATCTTTGGAACGTTAACCTGGTGAGCCAAGAGAACGTGCTCGCGAGTCTGTGGAAGTGCACCATCGTTAGCAGCAACGACGAGGATAGCACCATCGACCTGTGCAGCACCAGTAATCATGTTCTTGATGTAGTCTGCGTGGCCTGGCATATCAACGTGTGCGTAGTGGCGCTTCTCAGATTCGTACTCCTGGTGGGAAGTTGCGATGGTAATACCACGAGCTTTTTCCTCTGGAGCGTTATCGATCTGGTCGTAAGCGACTGGCTTGTTGATCTCGGAAGGAAGTCTCTTCGCGAGAACAGCGGTAATAGCAGCAGTCAAAGTAGTTTTACCGTGGTCAACGTGACCCATGGTACCGACGTTAATGTGCGGTTTGCTACGGTCAAAATCTGCCATAGTTTTATTATTCTCCTTTATTTGTTAATAATTTTGGGCACTAATATTAACCAGCCCAAAGCTATATATGCGTATATTTTATACGATTTTTGAAGCGTTGTAAAGCATATGTAAGCACATTTTTCAGATAAAAAAATCCGGCCCAATGAGCCGGAAAAATAATAGGAAAGAAAAAAATTATTTGTTGTAGGACAGTGCGATTTTGCCGATTACTACAGCGCCAACTAAGGACACTGCTACAAACGCTATACCAAGCGTATTATCGTTGTTTTTGAAATCTTTCAGCATGTCGCGATAGAAATAGTCGTTATTATCTATAGTCTCGACTTTCTTCTCGTCATCCTTAGGACACCACGTGAGCGACCCCTTGTAATAGGTAACGTAAATCTCGTCTGGTTCATAGTGAACCGTCTTGCTGAAGTCCTCAATCAGCTGTTTTTCGCGATGATCGTGGTACATCATTGCGCCCTTGAAGGCAATAAACACGAATATCATATAACAAACGATTAATACAACAACTTTTTTGGCTTTCATCATGAAAACCACCTTTCCTTGTAATATTCTTTGAGCTCCCAAACGGCCCAACTCTTATATTTTATCATACTTGAGCTTATTTGTCAAGAATTAGCATAAGCATTCTTGGCGATTCCATAGTATAATTATCCTAATGGAAAACGACAGGCTTAAGGATGGTTCGAGCAAGAGTAAATGGGATACTCTGCGCTCCCCTGATGCTAACGAACAGGCTCCGCGCGATACTGATCATCATAAGATTGGAGAGGCGATTCTTGATGCGAGCAATATGGCTGAGGGCACGAACTACGACATGGCCGACCGCGTTAGTTTTACTAATGAGCAAATCAAGGATTATCGCAAAGATGTAATGCCGAGAAACCTCGAATTCCTCGAGAGAGTTGGCGCTGATGAGACATTGAAACGCAGCTACCGCCAGATGATGCGCGAGTACCCTTTCTTGCGCAGCGTTATGCTTGGTCAAGTCCACCCCTCTGCGGTTGACATAAGGGCCGGCAGACGGCGGGATGAGGATATTCAGAATGCTCGCTCTTGTTACGCCCAGGACACTCCAGAAGGCATCAAGCAAGTCGTTCAGTTCAACTTTAAGAATCCTGATATTTATCACGCTGAGAGATATGACTCGAATGGCGATCTTAATGGTTTCTATACTACGCTTGTCGAGATTGCTCTACGCGTCGGCGCAAAACCAGCCGACGTCGCCAATAACCGCGCCCTAGTATCGACTTTTATCCTCGCACATGAGTTTGGGCATGCGACGGATTTTCAGCAGAATTTTATCGCCCCAGAGGTTGCGAAAGCCCGCAAGGCTGGTCATACGAGTGGAATTGGCGTAATCGCCCTACCAGAAGCCCTAGCACGCAAGAATGAATCTCGCAGCGCTGATATGGCCGAGACCTTATTTGGCGGTATCAGTACCGATAAGAGAACTAATCGCGAAGACGTCGTCCGCTCTCGCTTTGCTGACTTGGATCTTCGTACGCCTGCTGAACAGGCGGTTTATAGGAGCAAAAGCTACCGTAAGTGTCGCAGCGAGAACTACGCTGATACTTTTGCAATGAATTTCGTAATGCGCCATTACGATGAATTCTTCTACGATCCGCGCAAAGGCGAAAAGGCGAATGGCCGCGTGGCGACAAATCTTTACGGAGAGACTAAATCCGTTGGCGAAAAACTCCTGCCTTATCTTGATTTTCATGCCGGTAAACATATTTCTATCTCTTCTATCGACGCCGAAGGCAATGCAAGTAAGCTTGACGGTTATCTTAGCGGCAGCCTTCGCCTTAACGAGAATCTGAAGATTAATCTTAGCGGCGATCCGACCGACCATAGACCCGAGAATATTAAGAAACTCGCTAAGGTCGAGAATATTCGTATGAAGCAGGAAAAAGGTCCGAACGGGTCGATTAATACCTTCTATCTCATGATGGATGACTTTAGCACGATTGAGCTGAAGGTCTCAGGCAATGGCGAAGCGCCTGATATTCCAGTTGATCCGAGCGACTTCTTGCAGCGCTACCATATGAGCGAAGGTAGCCAGCTTTCGCTCCTAAAGCGTAAGGTGAAGAATGGCGAAATGTCGGCAGTCAGTACCGGCGGCCTACTTTCTGGACGCCTAGCGAAGAACAAGCATAGCAGCAAACTCATCGATAAAGGTGTTCCGATTTACCTGAGTGGCGACAGCGCTTCTGGCGCACGAGGCGGAAATACTAGCGGAGTAAGACGTTTTTATCGCCGCTGGAAACGTTATTATGCCGAGACTGAGACTTCAACTTACGAGCTCTTGCCATACCTTCCTGACCGGTCCAAGCATTGACATTTTAATCTGTTTGTGCTATAATTATAGAATAGCTTCAAAAAATTTGTACTAAGGGGGTGTTTACCTATGAAGAAGCTGTACTTTTTAAGTGAAGAGGACAAGGCTCGCGTCGATGAGCAGAATAAGCAGAAGTATGTCAGTATACATGACTTACCGCCTTTTATTCCGTTCAACTATGACGCTTTTGTAAAGCTAGAGCGCAATCAGTTAAGCTCGGAGTACTATTTCGAAGCACAGTTCGACGACGGCGAAGAGACAAAGACCGTAATTATCTGTGACGGTACGAGATATCTTCCCCTGAAAATCGCCGAGCTTGTTCAGCAAAATAAGTGGTTCTGCGTGGCTATTCGACACATTAATGCGAATAAGCCATACCACGAAGAGCTTTATCTTGCGATCTACTATGACGACACCGCAAAGTTCCACTTCGCCGATATGGTTCATCCATCCGGCGCGTGTTCGGATATCTTCGTCAATTATGCAGATGACGGCTACTGCAGCTATATCGTAGCTTATAATCAGCGTCCGCTTGTAATCGGCAACGACGATGATTATTCTTGCTCGATGACTACCTGCACCAAGCAAATAGGTGGCATCTCGTTTGACGACTCGCGCGGCGTTGACTATTTAGCGCAATGTTTGCGCTACCTTGCCAATCACTAGCACCCTATCCACCTCGCATGAGGTGGATTTTTCTAGCACAAAAAGCTCTCCCGAAGGAGAGCATTTTTGGTGTGAGATTAATTCGCGCTTTAGCGGAGATTACTACTTAGAGTTTCTCTTCTCGATAATCTCTTGTGCGATGTTTGGTGGGACTTCCTCGTAACCGTGGAGCTCCATAGTGGAAGCTGCACGACCCTGGGACATACCACGAAGGTCAGAGGTATAACCAAACATGTTTGCGAGTGGGACAAAGCCAGTAATGACCTTGACGCCGTTATCGCGATCTTCCATAGCATCAATGCGGCCACGGCGAGAGTTCAAATCGCCAATGACATCGCCCATGAAGTCTTCTGGAGTGGTAATCTCGATCTTCATAACTGGCTCAAGAAGCACTGGTTTAGCTTTCTTGATACCTTCGCGAGTTGCGAGAACACCAGCAAGGTGGAAGGCAAGCTCGGAGGAGTCGACATCGTGGTAGGAACCATCATAGAGGGTTGCCTTAACGTCGAGAACTGGATAGCCAGCGATAACACCGCCTTCGAGGGTTTCCTTGATACCTTCCATAACTGGCTTGCGGTATTCGAGAGGGACGACACCACCCTTAATCTGATCGATGAATTCGAAGCCCTTACCTGGTTCGTTTGGCTCAAACTTGACCCAGACGTCACCGTACTGACCACGACCACCGGACTG
>DESW01000027.1:0-6428 GCA_002361425.1 Candidatus Saccharibacteria bacterium UBA3304
CTATTGACAAAAATAGCGTTTTGTGCTAATATATAAAGATAACTTGTTTATTTCTCTTTTCCACAAAAAAAGGAGGTGGTTACATGAAAAGAAGAGGAAGAGACGAGCGTACTTTAAAAATGATGGCCAATTTCATGTCTCACCATGAGGCAGGAATGTCCATCCCGGAGATAGCTAAAAAGTACGGCTTAACGTCAAGAGCGGTATACTACCGCCTCGACGAAATTGCAGAAGCTGCGGGTGTGACTAGAGAATCGCTATTAGAAGTGATTCAACCCCCACGCATTGGAAACAACTGGTATACAAAGCCAGTAGAGAAAGTGAACACAGCAGAGTTTGATGAGCATTTAGTAGTCGTACGAGCTGATTTAGGTAAACTCCAGCAGTCAGTGCGCAACTCCATCAAGGTCTGCGATGATTTTGAAGCAGCTCAAACGGGAGGGGAAAATGAGTAGAAGAAGAAGCTTGTATTCCATTGACGCAAGAGACGTTAGGGAAGGAATCCATCAGGGTCTGACCATTGATGGTTTTTGTGACAAGTATAGTTGTTCTGAGGAAGATTTTCGTATCCAGCTTGCTTACATCTATAACAAGAGCGAAAGGGATTTGAGGAAGATAATTTCTCAGATTGAATCAAACGGAAAGAAGAGTTCTAGAGGAGGCAGAAAGGCACGCGCAGAGATTAACGTGAATAATATTCCGGAAATCGAAGACATGGAACTGCCTACTCTCGAAGAGCAGACAAAGAAAGCCCCTAGTACTCTTGAAGAACTGAAGGCGGCAGAAGAAGCGCTGAGTAACGAGGTAATTGAACTCGAGAAACAGCATGTAAGGCAGTGCGCTGACCACCGTGATTGTGCGGAACGACTTCGTGCTATCGACAAGGATCTCGATAAGCTTAGAAGCCAGCTGGACAAATGCGCTGCTGAGTATCAGCAGGTTGTAGCCGAGACCCGTAAGGTCGAGGACGAAATGGAGCGTACCACCGCAGAAAGAAGGGAGAAGAACGCTCAGCTCGAAGAAGTTAGAAACAAGATTGAGGATCTATCTAAGGTCGTCATCTTCGTTTCTAACGATGGTAGCATCGAGGTTGCTGAAGGCGAGATCACACTCGACGAAGGCGGCTTTGAAGAGTTATATGGCTCTATGAGAGATGATGAGCAGTATGAGACTTTCAGAATCATCGACATCAAGACTCTCGCTAGAGCTATATGCATTAAGAGAAATACAACTGTAAAAACTGAGTTCATGTTTGACAACGCTCAGCTTGAACAGAAGTTCTTACAGATCGCATAGAAGTAAATCGGACGGAATAACCTAGCTATCTCCAAACAAACTACTACCCCTCAAGTTCGAGGGGTAGTTTTTATTGTCTTGAGATATAATATTGCTTATGAAAGCCGAGCATTTGGTTCTTAATTTTGGCGTCAATAAAATCTACGACGACTGTAGCTTTCATTTTGATGCCCAGGATAAAGTCGGCGTAGTTGGCGTTAATGGTGCCGGTAAGTCTACGCTTATTAAGGTAATTCTCGGCGAGCAGAAACTTGATGACGGCAAGATTGAACTACCTAGCCTTCGTATCGGCTATCTTCCGCAGGAAATCCGCATCGAGTCCGAGCATGACGATGTAACGGTTTGGGATTATATTGCTGCCGGCCGCCCGGTAGACGAGCTCCAGGAGCAGCTAAATGGCGAGTATGAAAAGCTAGCTAAGTATCCGGAATCAAACGCCATTATGGATCGCATTATGAAGCTTCAGGATTTGATTGACTCCTATGACGTTGCGAACTTTGATTATGAACTTCTAAAAATCGTCGAAAAAATGAACCTCCAGGACCTCGTCGATTCCAAGATGAGCCAGCTCTCTGGCGGCCAAAAGTCTAAAGTCGCTTTCGCTAAGGTTCTCTTTGAAAATGCTGGTCTCTTACTCCTAGATGAGCCTACCAACCACCTCGACGTCGAGACTAAGGATTTTGTTGCTAATTATCTCCGCAACTATAAGGGCATGGTGCTTGTTATTAGCCATGACACTGCCTTCCTTGATGTCGTTACAAATAAGACACTCTTCGTAAATAAGACTACTCACAAAATGAAGACCTACGATGGTAACTACACAACCTTCCGCCGCCGTTACGCTGAGGAATTGGCGGAGCAAGATCGCCGCGTTACTGAACAGGAGCGCGAGATCAAGCGCATTCGCGAGTTCGTCGAACGTGCCCGTAACGCGAAGCGTAGTAACTATGCGCTTATTCGTCAGGGTCACGTCCGCGAAAAGATGCTTGATAAGAAACTCGAAGAGCTCGAAGTGCGCGAGAAAGAATACCAGAAAGTGGCCGTCAATATCTCGCCATCCAAGCAGTCTGGCAAGACGCCGCTCGAAATTCATAATCTTAGCTTCCATTACGACGGCAAGCCTCAGCTTTACGATAAACTCTCCGTCCAGCTTACGCGTGGCGAGAAATTCCTTATCGTTGGCGAGAACGGCATTGGTAAATCAACTCTTCTCAAGCTTATCGTGGGCCAACTTCAACCAGATGAAGGTTCAATTATCTTCAGTCAAAACACGACTACGGCTTACTATGCGCAGGAGTTTGAAATCCTCGACGAGCATCGCACGGTTCTTGAAAACGTCCGTAGCTACGACTTTACGGATACGGATATGCGCGGCATCCTCAGCAACTTCCTCTTTAGTGGAGAAGATGTTAATAAGCAGGTGAAGGTCCTTAGTCCAGGCGAAAAGGCGCGTGTCGCACTCTGTAAAATCCTCACCCAGCGCGCAAATCTCGTGATTCTCGATGAGCCAACTAACCACTTCGATCCGGAGACGCAAAAGATTATTGGTGAGAACTTCCGCGACTACGACGGCACGATTATTATGGTTAGCCACAACCCGTCCTTTGTAGAGCAGGTGGGCATTACGCGCATGCTCATTCTCCCGAGCCACGAGCCAGATAAGCCAGCTATTCCGCTCATCAAAAACTATTCCCGTGAGCTGCTCGAGTATTACTACTACCTCAACTCTGATCTAGTTTAGCCAGCGCTTTTCGGAATTAGCGCGTAACGTACGCGCGGTTTTTGGGCAGTGCTTGGCGAGCTGGCGATAAATTGGTGCCTCGTAGGCTTCGAACTCTTCATTTTCATGTGCTGCGCTATGAGCGTAGAAACGGTTGCGCGAGCCGCGTTCCATGTGGTTATCAGAAATGCCATTCTCAGTATGTGCGCGGATAAAATATTGTACGGCGCTATCCGGATAACCAAGTAGAACGCCGATACGCGTATGATTCTCGGCGTCCGGCCCCTTACACCAGAGCTCGCGAAAAGCATCTTGCAGCTCAGCGGCCTTTTTGTGTGAGCGGGCAATAAAGAATACCTTACCGCCGGCGCTGTTTTGCGAGGAATCGAATATTACGGCAAGCTTTAGTTCTTCGAGAATCTTCGTGAAGCGCCAGAGAATCTTCGCATCGGAATAAACCGGTGAGAAGTCGCCTTCCATTGCCGGTTTAATACCGATAAAAACACCGACGATCTGCGCAACGGTCTCGGCTGCGGCGTTAGGGCTATCGGAATAGCGGAACAAGAATCTCTCGAGGCGGCGCAAAGAAATATCGCGGTTAAACATAAGTATATTATAGCAAGAAAAAGCCTGCTCATTCCTGAGCAGGCTAGCTTCACTGTGACTCTTTGCTTTTGTGCTTCAGGTCAACGGCTGGAGTATGCTTCATTCCTTCGATTATTTCCAATTCGCGTTCTGTAGTTATATTGTGTGAACGGATTAAAATCCGACATACAACTTTCAGAATATAGCGATAAGTATTAATGAAGTCATAGTAGTCCGGCCACATATCCTTTGCCTCTTTCATGACTGGCAGCAGTAAGTATTTAGTTTCAACCACATTCTTCTCGATAGATTCAATAGGCATCTCGCCTTCCATTGTAGAAAGATTATGAAAGCGATCGCCTCCTTTGCCGAGTATAGCGCCTGGATCGTCTAGGAGGTCTATATAGTAGCGTTTTTTATACTCCCATTTAGATTCGTTGGCGGTAGGCTTAACGGTCAGCAGGTTAACGATTTGCTTCACGTGCTCATTTACCGGCAAGCTAGAAAGCGGCGTGCCTGTGTCTTCCGGCACATCATGAAGTAGCATTGCGGCAAGATAGTCGTCAATGCGTAGGCCTATGCCGGCTGCAAAGCAGGCAATACTTAGCGGGTGAATAATGTAGGGCTTATTGTTTCCTTTGCGTCTCTGTTTTGAATGTTTTCGACGAGCAAAGCCAAGAGCGGCCATGCTCTCATGCATCTGCGCGCCCTTAAAGTAGCCGCGCAGATAAGTAAACATTTTTTCAGGATCGCCTTCGTCGAGAATATCCTCAACGAGCTCATCGAGATCGAGGATAGCATCCATGTAAATCACCTTCCTTTCTGCGGGAATCACAGCTCTAAAAGAGCGACAACTTGCGTCTGTCTTCATTATAGACCAATAAGGTATAATAAAACTAACCAATTTGCATCCAGGGGAGGTGATTTAATTGGGGCACATTATTGAGTGCGAGGATGTAGGTCTAGAAAAGACTCGCCACAACCGTCACCACTTGCTTTATCCCAAGCGCGCTTGGACTGATGCAGGCACTGACGCTCAATATATAAGAGGCGTGTTTGTTGTGGATCTACCGGTCGACTTTCATAATGAGCTCCACCGCGAGATTGATAAAAAGCTCGGCGATGAGATAAGACCGTATCATTTGCCGTCCGAGCGACAATTAGCAAAAATGGCAGAAATGGTACGTGATAATCAGGCCTATCTGGTAAGAATGTCTCCAATCAAGAAGTTGCTCTGGTTGTGGACAAAAGTACCAGACATCGATCAAAGCGTGTATTTCAGGACGCTCATTACGCAAGAGATCATATTTTTACGCACAAGAAGGGGGAGGTATTAACGCCTCCCTCATTTTTTATGCTAGAATAAGCATAAGGAGAAATCATTTTTATGGACGAACAAAATAACGGACCAGTACCGGGCATTATTGGCCAGGATATTCCGTCCGAACCTACCGTCGAAACTTCTGCGCCGGTCGCTGAGGCGCCAAAAGATGACGGAAAAGTCTTTGACAGCAGCGCATTTACTGGCGTGAAGCAGGAAAGTATTACATTTAACGCCAATGGCGAAGAAAAAACAGCTGAGCCTAAAGGCCCGAGCATCTTCACTAAGTGGCAAACCTGGGCAATTACTAGTGGTGTAATCCTTGTTGCCGCAGTTGCTGCCGTCTTCATTACGGTCATGATTTATGAAGGTAAATTGAGCAGCTCTAACGCTATTGCACGTTACGATTCGCTTTCCGACTCGCTCGACGTTAATAAGGCAGCTTTCGAGGAAAAGCTCACCGAATACACGAAGACGGTATATGGAAGCAGCGTGTCTGATTTAGCCGTTAGCCCAGCTTCTGATTACAATACCGATCCTGAGAAGAATATCTATCCTACCGAGAATGATATTCATGTGGCCGGTAACGACTGTTTGAAACAGGACATGTTCGGTTTAACTGATGACGATATCGCGTATGTTGAAGTCCGTAAAAGTAGTTATGACTTACAAAAAGAGGGCAAAGATGTCGCAAAAGAAGCTGAACGTCTCGAGAAAATTAACAACGCTTATCGCAGTGCTGCCGAAACAATCAACAACTGTTTCGAACCTCTCATCAACGTTAAGTTAAAAGACTTCAAGATTGAGCTTGAGGAAGCAAGCTTTACGAGGCGCACCGAGAGCAAGTATGCTGATTACTTGGATGTTCGTCGCAAAATCAAGGTTACCTATAATGGCGACAAAGAGCTAACTAAATTTAAACTCATATATGGCTTGCAGGATAAGAACGGTCTAAATGCTGCCTTCCTATTTGCTAATTATGTAGATACCGAAAACCATATTAAAAAGGGTGACGTAATGGAATTCCGCCTTTGCGGAAGCGCCTCTTACTTGCAGACGTCCGATAAGTGCGTATATACCGTATCATTGGATGGGTACGAAGAAGCGGAAAAGGATAAATCCTACGAGGAAAAGATCAAGCAGTACAAGGCTCAGAAACCTGTCATTCAGGCGATAAGCGGCGAGTATTACGTCCCGCTAAAAAGACTATTCTGAAAATCAGACAAGCGCCTCACTAAAGGCGCTTGTTTTTTTATATAAAATCTGCTAGAATAACGGGTAAGAGTTTCGTTAGCTCTATTTTGTTAATGCTGGACAAATAGAGCTTTACAGCAATATTAATCAATAAATAAAGGATTTTTGTGCCTACAATCAATCAGTTAGTGCGTAAGCCACGCCAGACCGCTGCAAAGAAGAGCAAAGCTCCTGCACTCGGTTCTATCGTGAATACGCTCAAGACCCGCTACTACAAGCAGGCCGCTCCACTTAAGCGTGGTGTTTGTATCA
>DESW01000027.1:6475-14814 GCA_002361425.1 Candidatus Saccharibacteria bacterium UBA3304
TTACTACCAAGACTCCAAAGAAACCTAACTCCGCTCTCCGCAAGGTCGCTCGTGTTCGTTTGACCAACGGTCAGGAAGTTTGGGCATATATCGGCGGTGAAGGTCATAACCTCCAGGAGCACGCAGTTGTGCTCGTTCGTGGTGGTCGTGTTCCTGATCTTCCAGGTGTTCGCTATCACATCGTCCGTGGTACCCTCGATCTTCAGGGCGTCCAGGGTCGCAAGCAGGGTCGCTCCAAGTACGGTGCGAAGAAGGAGGATAAGTAATTATGCCACGTAAAGTTACTGCAAGTCTCGAACGCAAAGTTTCTCCAGATCGCAAATATCAGAGCGTTCTCGTTCAGCGTCTTATTAACAAATCTATGCTCGACGGCAAAAAGCACGTTGCAGAGCGCGCAGTTTACAGCGCAATCGAAGGTGCCGCAAAGAAGCTTAAGAGCGAAAACCCAGTCGAGGTTCTCGAACAGGCTATCAAGAATGTTAGCCCAGACTTTGAAGTTAAGTCCCGCCGCGTCGGTGGTGCCAACTACCAGATTCCATTCCCAATCGCTGGTCATCGCCAGTTGCATTTCGCAATGAGCTGGATGGTTCAGGCTGCCCGCGCACGCTCTGGCATGCCATATGCTAAGCGCCTTGAGGCAGAAATCGTCGATGCTTACAATGAAGCAGGTGCTGCTTTCAAGAAGAAAGAAGACTGCCACCGCATGGCCGAAGCAAACCGTGCATTCGCACATTTTGCACGCGGCTAATCGCAATCAGCATTCAAAGCCAGCTCCGAAAGGGGCTGGTTTTTGTCGGAGAAATGTGAATTGCTTGACAAAAATGACAATTTGTGATAAGATATAAGAATACATCTGAGTTGCACATTGTAATTGTCACTATAGAGTCTCGACCGAGAAAGAAAAATGGAGGATACTTGCAGCGGTCGACAGGTAGAATGACTATGGGAGAATATTTTTTGTTTACGGATGCACTTGCGCTGGCGATTATTATTTCATCAGCTATGGCGAGAAACTTCGGCAAAAAATCAATGCTAAGAGCAATCGGAATTAGCTATCTGGTTACGATGCAGGCCATATTGGCTTACTTACAATGCAGATTCATCGTGATCAGCCGCAATCTATTCATTGAGATTACGGTAACCGTAATAATGATTTGCTACTTAACATTCCAGCTTCTATCAGCTATTTTTACTAAATAATGACAAAAGTGCTCGGCGTCGCGGCTGAGCACTTTTTCATGGATAAAATTTAGTCAAAACTATTGCTTTTTGCCTAAAAAATGCTTATACTTTTTACAGAGTGTTCGGAAAATAAAAACGAAAAAATACTGCGGGGGAAAGATTTTTACTGATGACGCACAAGAGAGCTTCTCGAATGGAGAAGGGGCGCCGTATATTCGGTATACTATTTTTGGTTTTTACGGCAGGAATTATTTCTTTTATCAATATTTCTAATCACAGTGACGCAGCGCGTACGGCGGATAGTGTCGCAGAGATTGTGGATTGCGATAGTATTATCAAGAAAAGCGCTCTCTATAACGCAGGGAATGACCTTGGCTCTCTTGGGGTCTTTGGCGTTATTGGCTTTACGAGTGCTAGCGAAGGTAACTATAAAGGCGGCCTCGCTACTCCGTCTTTCACCGCAAATAGCAATGATTTTGGCACGGAAGGGGTCGCAACGATTTCGTATCTCGGTTCCGTTAATGGCAGCAATCCGTTCGGTTGGAACTCGAACATGGCCGCAGACGGTTCTATGCTCGTGCTCGGTAGCGGCGTAAGTGTTAGCGCTGTAAGTGGTTGGAACCAGTGGAACGCTAACTATAATATTGCCGGTTCTAGCCTCCCGGCTTCCAAGTTTGCCTCTGGCGATTTTTCTACACCAGAAAGCGTAACGACGCATATCTATAAGGAAGACACTCAAGCTTTCATTAATCTTTCCACCCTAAAAGATCGTGCAAAAGAACTAAGCGCTAAGCTCGCAACTCAGTACAATACGAATACGAATATTACCTTAGGCAATGCTCAGGCGTGGGAAGCACTTCCTATCACTACGAGCGGTAGTGGTCTTGCGGTCCTTAATCAAACTGCGCGCTCCGACAACTGGGATGCTGGCTATACTGTTAATATTGGCACTGCTGGCCAGACGCTTCTTATCAACTTTGATATGGCTGGAAAGAGCAATACACAGATCGGTAACTTCACTGTGAACCATAACGGCAACTCTAACGTAATTTTGAACGTTTATGATTCTAGCAAGGCGGACAAGGTTTATACTGGCAATATCGAAATTCAGAACAACGCGGGCTTCGTTCTTGCTCCGTCCGCAAATCTAAAGAGCAATAATCTTACCGGCATCGCAATTGCTAACACTGTTCAGATTGGCAATGCCACGAAGCGTCCATATTACGGTAATTTCCCAGTAGCTTCTGCCGTTGTCGAGAGCTTTGGTGTTTGCGATGATGGCGGCGATGCGCCAGTCGGTCAGCATAAACTTACGGTTAACCATTATATTCGCGGTGAATCTGAGCCATTTGATACTACCTTCGAATTCTATGATGACGGCGCCGAATATTCGGCAACTCCGCTCAATCTTGATTATCTAACATATCTAGGACTTCATAGTGGCTCTATCGCTGCAACCGGTATCATTACCAAGGATATCGAAGTTTCTCTTGATTACAAGGTTAATAATGTTAGCTTCGTCGTTGAGCATGTAAGCACCGAGGACGGCAATCCGTTAATCGAGAAAGAAACCGTTACGAAAAATGCGCTTGATACTTATACCGTCACGCCGAAACGCTACGACAACTACAAATACAAGAATGCAAGCGCGGCACTAACTCAACAGGTAAAGAATTTTGGTAGTAAAATCACTCTTTACTACGATCCGTGGGTAGACCCAACTTCCCCTGTCACTAGCGACATGGTCTACGAAAAGACCCCATACTACGTCGAGAGCAAACTCGGTACGATGGGTGGCTTCCATATGGTTGGTTTCTCTGAAATCGACGCAAAGGTTCGTGTCTATGGCAACATTATCACGAATAAAATTACTAATATGAGCGAGTTCGGCCTCGTCCACTTCCCGTTAATTAACTACACGAAGGTAGTTGGCGGCGGCATTACTAATCCTAAGTTTTCGCCAAATGATAACGTTAATACTGTTCTTGTGGTTGGCCGCGACGTAGATATTAATCTCGCCGATAATGGCAATCGCTGGAGTATTAATGGCGCTAAGGTAGATATCCCGCAACGTCGTCAAAACTCCAATCCTACCAACGTCTGGCGCGAAAAGGATGTTAAATTCCTAGATCTCGACGCGATTAAGACTCAGGCGGTCGCATTCAGTAAGAAGCTCGCTGGCTATGAAAACGTATCTACGGAAGTTGACTTCTCGGACCAGAATAACAAAATCATTCGTGTTCTCAATGACGAAGGCCTGAATTCTGTAAACCTCACTTATCAGGACTTTGATGAGTCTCACGATATCTTCGTGGATGGCTTCGATAAGGAAAAGAAGGCCACTCTCGTAATTAATATCGATATGGCCGGCCATCAGGGCGATTTCTCCTTTGCTGGTACCCGCCTCCGCTGGGGAACTAATGATATCTATAATGAGTCCTTCACGGGTGGCGAAAATATTACCCGCGAAGATGCTCAGCTCAATAACACCATTACACTGAACTTCGTTGACAGCTCCAGTCCAGACGGCCTCTATCATGGCAATGTACGCTCCATGCGCCCAATGCTAGCCTTTACGCTCATTCCAGAAGGTCAGTTCACAATTGTCTCCTCAGCCTATGCTGGCGCTATCCTCGCCGATCACATCTCTGGTACTGGCAACTCCTATATGGTTCTCTTTGATCATGCGTTCTATAACGATCCAGACCCAGAGCCGGAAAATGTTCCAGTATCACCAAAGACGCTCGATGAAAATCTTCCGCTTCTCTCTACGCTTGCAGGCGTAAGTGTAGCAGCAACTGCAGTCGTGGTCGTAATCACTCGCAAACGCCGCTAGCCGATTGAAATTCAAGCAAATTATTGTATAATTAAAACAATAAAACTGTAAGGTTTTTGTACATTTTGAAAAGGAGGGGTTTGCTATGAACGAGGCTATATTGACCCAATACTATCTGCCTGCACGCGGCGCGGATGTATATAGCTACAAGGTTCAAGTTGGAGAAAGGTTGTTTTGCTTTCATAACCTAGATAAATTAACGGAGGATGAAAAACCGTTACTTATCTTCTGTAGTGGCGGATGTACGAATCCAATGAAGCTATTTCAGACCACGGTTCTTGGAAGGCGAGACAATCTAAACATTAAGCAGAGCGATCAGTCGCAGGCTTATGTTGGCTTAGCTGAGGGCGACTATATCATTTCTTCAGCTTGGGACTATCACTCAAAGACAGGCACAGAGAGTCTTATTGTCAACATTATGCGCGTAGAGAATTATCTCAGCAATGCAGAGGTAACAGTTTATCTCATGGATCGTTACTACTACGAGTCGTCAATGCCGTTCCGTAGTCGCTATGCCGACCAATGGCTGTCGAACATTGAGACTCGCGAGCTGGCGCCATTTACCGAAGAAAATATCGGCGGTCTTATGTCGAGAGGAAAACGTATGGAGGAGATACGTCGTAGCAAAAAGCAAAAACACTAGAAAGCGCCCGGCCAGATTGGCCGGGTTTTTGCTGTATAATGAATTTATGGCAAAGCATAAGCTGATTTACCAGATATATCCGAGTGCGGTGGGCGACCTTCGCGATATTTCTGCTAAAATCCCGCTTATTGCCGACAAACTTCATCCTGATTACATCTGGCTCAGTCCAATTTTTCAAAGTCCGTGGGTCGACGGTGGCTATGACGTTAGTGACTATTGCAAAATCGATCCGCGCTTCGGCACGATGCGTGACTTCCGTCATCTTATAGAAGTCGCCAAAAAGCATGATATCGGTATCTTGCTCGATCTTGTGATTAATCATACTTCTATTGAGCACCAGTGGTTCCGCAAATCAGAGCTACATGACCCTTGGTACAAGGACTATTACGTCTGGCTCGACAAGCCACTCAACTGGAAGTCTTTCTTCGGTGGCCCAGCCTTTGATTACTCGCAGCTACGCGGCAAATACTATCTTCATCTATATGATCGCGCTCAGCCGGATTTAAACTTCAACAATCCGCGCGTTATTAAGGAATTTACGGATATCATTAACTTCTGGAAGAAAGAAGGTATCGCCGGCTTCCGCGTCGACTCAGCTAACGTCCTGGCGGAAAATAATCTCAAACGTGGCCGTATTCCGGGCCTTCCGGGCTTCTTCAATTACTATCAGACTCCATCGACTATCTTTGTGCTTGAAAAATTGCTCGCGAATAAAGGTCTCTTTACGCTTGCTGAGCCGGTTGGCGGGGAATTCTTTAGCAAGCGCAAATTCCATGAGCTTACCGATAAAGCCTTCGATGCTAGCTTTAATGTCGGCACGCTGGACGTCGCAGATTCCTTCTTTTCAATCAAAGACCGTATTTATCCGGTAAACTATAAGCGCTGGTTCAAGAAGCTTGCGAAATGGTCAGTAGAGCCGGCCTTCTCGATGGCGCTTGAGTCTCATGACGCGCCGCGCGCCCCTAGCCGTTTTGACGTCAATCCGCGCGTACTGGCGATGCTGCAGTTCTTACTGCCAAGCTATAATCCATGCATTTATCAGGGGCAGGAGCTCGGCACGCTCAACGCCGACTTAAGTATGAATATTAACGATTATCCAGGCGTGCAGTCTCGCCAGATCTATCGTCGTCTGCGCCGTGAAGGTAAGACTAAGCGTCAGGCAATGGCTGTCGTTCGCCGTACCTCGCGCGATAATGCGCGCCAGCCGATTGACTGGGGCGAGTATATTCTTCAAGGTCGCCAGCCAAGCTCAGTACTGAATTTTTATAGCGATATCATTATGCTTTGGCGTCAGGACCCAGTTATTCGTGACGGTGCGCTCAAAGTGGCAAAAGCCACCAAGCAGGGCGTTTTTGAATTCTATCGTATCCTTGATAAAAAGCGCTATTTTATTCATCTCGACTTCTCAATGAAGACGCCTTCATATCTGAAGGATGACCACGATAATATTGTCATACGCGTAAAATGATGTTATAATTTATCGCATAGCTTTCGCTAAATTTCATAGGAGGAGGGTAGGAAAATGAAGCGAAAACAGCTTGCACATCGCACGAGTATCCCGCATAAGTACTTCGTCGACGAAGATCTCTACTGTGGTGAGCACTTTGCTCCGGTAGATATTAGCGCCTCAGTAGCAGGCTCTATCTTCGTTATTGCACTAATCACTGGCAGCGCGGCCGTAATCATCTGCGCTGTTACCCTGATCGCGAAATGCATCAGAGGAATCTTAGCCATGCTTGCATGAGCAATATTATATGAAAGGAAAAGGTGACTAGCATGAAAAAGCAGAAGGAAAGAGAGCACATTACTCTTAACGAAGAGGAAAGAGGCGACGATTACGACTTCGATTCTACCGACCTCATGAATGACGACGATCTTGATGAGTATTTCGACGGCGGTGAATGCTCCGATCCAGATGGAAGAAAGGTGCTGTTATATTTAATCGCATCAGTAGCCATTGTCGGAGCAGTTATCGCCATTATCGGAATTGGAATCTCCAAAATCACTCGCGGCAATACTTGAATGCAACCCTCTATTGCGCCTCGGTAAAAACTGGGGCGCATTTTCTTTTCATGGCGCTAAAAATATGTTAATATATATCAAAAGCACTAAACGGGGCTATTATTATTAATGGTCCAAAATATTAACTAATAAGGAAATATATGGCAAACGAAAAAGTCACTGACTTGTCTAAGTACCGTAATATCGGTATTATCGCCCATATCGATGCTGGTAAGACTACCACTTCCGAGGCGATTCTTTACCGTACCGGTCTCAAACACAAAATTGATCTCGTTAAAGGCGACACCGGTGGTGCAACTACCGACTGGATGGAACAGGAAAAGGAACGTGGTATTACTATTACTTCCGCAGCTGTTACCGCTTACTGGAAGGGCCACAAGATTAACATCATCGATACCCCAGGCCACATCGACTTTACCGCAGAGGTTGAGCGCTCTCTTCGCGTTCTCGACGGTGCAGTCGTAGTCTTTGATGGTAAGATGGGTGTCGAGGCTCAGTCCGAGACCGTTTGGCGCCAGGCTGATAAGTACGGCGTTCCACGCATCTGCTTCGTAAACAAAATCAACCAGATCGGTGGTGATTTCTACAAATCCCTCGAATCTATTCACAAGCGCCTCAGCAAGAATGCATTCGCAATTCATCTCCCAATCGGCTTCGAAAAGGATATTTGCGGCGTTGTCGACCTTCTTACGATGAAGGCTTACACCTACAAAGATTACGCTGACCATGAGCTCATTGAGGGCGAAATCCCAGCAGACATGGTTGAGAAAGCTAAGCACTACCGTTCCATGCTCGTCGAGGAAGCTGTTCAGGCTAACGAAGCTCTCATGGAAAAGTTCTTCACCGAAGGCGAAGAAGCTATCACTGTTGATGAACTTAAGGCAGCTCTCCGCAAACGTGTTATCGATGGCCAGTTCTTCCTCGTTACCGGTGGTGATGGCCGCGGTGTTATCGTAGAAAAAGTGCTTGATCTTGTTACTGATTTCTTGCCAGCTCCAACTGACATTCCAGCAATTCTTGGTAAGAATCCTAAGACCGGTGAAGATATCGTTCGCCACAGCGACGAAAAAGAGCCTCTTACTGCTCTCGCATTTAAGATTGCAACCGATCCATTCGTCGGTAAGCTCATCTTCATCCGCGTTTACTCCGGTAAGCTCAGCTCCGGTAGCTACATCCTTAACGCTACTACCGGCGAAAAAGAGCGTGTCGGTCGTCTCGTCCGTATGTTTGCAGATAAGCGTGAAGATATCGAATCCGTCGGCGCAGGTGATATCGCAGCTGTCGTAGGTCTCAAGGATACCACTACTGGTACCACCCTTTGTGATCCAGCCCATCCAATTCACCTCGAGTCTATCGACTTCCCAGATCCACCAGTATCTATCGCTGTTGAGCCAAAGTCTAAGGCTGACCAGGAAAAGATGGGTATCGGTCTTGGTAAGCTCGCAGAAGAGGATCCAACCTTCCGCGTTCGCTCCGATGAAGAATCCGGCCAGACCATTATTTCCGGTATGGGCGAGCTTCACCTCGATATTATTATCGACCGCTTGAAGCGTGAATTTAACGTTGAATGTAACACTGGTGAGCCTCAGGTTGCTTACCGCGAAACTATTCGTGGTACTGCAGAAGCTCAGGGTAAGCACATCAAGCAGTCCGGTG
>DESW01000015.1:0-5336 GCA_002361425.1 Candidatus Saccharibacteria bacterium UBA3304
CGTAAATGCTCTGAGCAACGAAGCCTCCGAAGCCGAACAAGATGTAAAGCAAGAAGATGATGAGACGGAAATAGTGGCTAGCAGCAGCATTCATTTGGAAGACGGTATTATCGATGCTAGCGTCACTCTGAGAGAAGTAGATCAAGACGAGGCTCATAGCGACAATCATGATGGCGACGATGGTCCAGATAAACACTACGCCAATACGAGAACGCTTAATATGAAGCACAACATACTCGTCCTGCTCGAGGTCGATTTCTGGGAAGTCCTTGGCGCTGCGAGCGTGCTGGACCTTTGATAGCTCTGCTTTCATAATTAGATCTCCGTCTAATCTATTATTTGCTAGATTATATCATAAATCTCGCGAGATGACAAGATTAATGGAAGAGGCCGCGTTTTTTCGCTTTAGCGAATTCCTCGATAAGCTCTTTTTGCTTCTTGTTGAGATTCTTTGGAATTTCAACATTGATCGTGACAATATGTGGGCCACGCTGGTCAGTGCCGAGACGTGGAGCGCCGTGACCGGAGAGCTTGAAGTTAGTACCAGGCTGGGTGCCGGCCGGGACTTTCATCGTAATTTCGCCGTCGACAGTTTCAACTTTTACCTCTGTACCGAGCACTGCGTCGGTCATAGGAATCGTAATTTCGGAAAGAATAAGATCACCTTCGCGAGTGAGAGTCTTGTGAGCACGAACACGAACCTCGACGTAGAGATCGCCACGCTGACCATCAGCGTTTGGAGCTTCCCCGCCCTTGCCGCCGAGGCGGATGGACTGACCGTCATAAATACCGGCTGGAATCTTGAGCTTGATTTGCTCACCTTCAACGGAAATAGTCTTGGTTGCGCCGAAGATAGCTTCTTCAAAGTCAATCGTGATACTAGTACGATAGTCGCGACCACGGCGAGCTGCGCGGAAACCGCCACCGCCGAACATTGCATTAATGATATCTTCAAAGCCACCGCCACCGAAGTCGAAGTTAAAGCTCTGGCCATTGCCACCGAATCCGCCGAAGCCACCACCGAATGGGTTACCGCCGCCATCGCCGCCAACACCGGCATGGCCGAATTGATCGTAGCGACTGCGCTTGGTTTTATCACTCAAAACAGAATAGGCTTCGTTAGCTTCCTTGAATTTCTCTTCTGCCTCTTTGTTACCAGGATTTTTGTCTGGGTGGTATTTAACGGCAAGCTTACGGAAAGCCTTCTTAATTTCGTCATCGGATGCGTCTTTGCTGACGCCTAGAACCTCATAATAGTCACGTTTGCTCATACTTCAAAAAGTATAGCACTTAGCACTCTACCCTGCAAGAGTGCTAATTAGTTCATGACAAGGATGCCAACCACGATAAGGACGGCGGCAATGAGGTATTGGGCGAGAATTTTATGCGTGATGCGCTTGCCGTGAATAAACTTCGGGAAGACGCGGCCGAGGAGGAGCGTAAAGATGAAGAAGGAGATGAAGAGACCGGCAACCTTGCTAACGGCGGTCATCATCGCAATAACTGGAACGACGAGAAGACCATACTTGTAGAGGAATTCGCCTGCCGTGAAGGCAATATTGTCGCCGACGAGAGCGGCCATATTACGAGTGTGACTCTTACTAGTTACGAAGGTAGTTTTGAGAGCTTTGCGCCAGGAATGGCGGCAAATAAAGATGAGGATGACCATGAGGGCGGAGCCGATCTCGAAGAAGAAGAGGCCGCGGCCAAAAAGCGAGACGTCAGCCGTGAAGCCTTTGACGAAGTAGGCGTAGACGACGTCGGAAAGAATCGAGAAGAAGGCACTCGTAATTGTAAGGCGAGCGACGGTGAGATTTGGCGCCGAACGCTCTTTCTTGCTAGTGCTACCGAAGACGATGATGAGGATGGCGGCCATAATAATAGCAAGACCAATGCCCTGCATGGCCGTGACGTTTTCGCCAAGGATAGCGACGCCGAGGCCGAGCGAGATGAGCGGGCTAAGCTGGCCGAAGATATTTACATCAGCCGCGTCGCCGGTCTGAAGTGCTTTGAAATAGTAAATCGAACCAACTACGTTGATAGCGCCAGCAAGAATGAGGCCACAGGCGTTATAAAAAGGCAAAATAAAGACGGCGCGACCGAAGATAGCGAGCAAGATGAGCATCGTCATAACGAAGCTTGGCAGGCGACCCAAAATGAGAGCGCCGGCGCGTTTTTTCGGCAGCGCAATATCCGTGAGGTAGTTTTCAAGATAACTGCCGCTCACATAGAAAAAATTCGCGAAAATCGGGAAGATTGCCCACAACATGTCTCTATTATACTATAATGTGCTTATGGATAATTTCTGGCTTAGCCTAAAAGACCAACTAACTGCGAACACGATTCTTAGCTCTGTCGCCGTTATTCTTGTTAACTTCATTATTTATACCGTTATCAGCCGCGCGATCCGCAACCGCCGCGAGAAGCATGATTTGAAGCTTGCAATCGGCAACAAGAGCCGCACTTACATTAACTTGTTCGTGAGCGTCTTGCGCTACTTCATGATTTTGCTTACGGCGCTTATTGTACTCAAGATCAACCACGTTGACGTGTCAGCAATTCTCGCGAGCGTCGGTGTGATTTCCGTAATCGTCGGTCTTGCCTTGCAGGATGCTTTGAAGGATATTATTCGCGGTATCGCGCTCATTGGCGATAGCTACTTCCAGGTTGGCGACTGGGTCACTCTCGATGGCGACATTGAGGGGCGCGTGGTTGTGATTGGCTTGAAGACCACTCGTATCATGAACACCGCTGACGGTAGCGTTATCTCGATTGCAAACCGCAATATCGAGAAGGTGAAGGTTGCAGGCGATCATTTCCTTTACAATATTCCGCTTCCATATGAGCTCAAGGTGAGCCGCGCGGAAGAGATTATTGAAGAAATTATGGAGCAGCTCAGAAAAGAAAGTTCCGTACGCGAGTGTAAGTATCTCGGCGTGCAGGAGCTGGGCGAGTCCAGCGTTGCTTACCGCGTACGCGTAGACCAGGCGCAAGGTAAGAAAGTCGTTGCTAAGCGCGCGCTAAATAAGATAATCTTGCAGACCTGCGAGCGCCATCGCGTTGCGATTCCATACAAGCAGATTGATATTCATAACATTAAATAAAAAAGCGGCATCTAGGCCGTTAAATTGGTGCGGGTAGAGGGAGTATGGCTTCGCCATATTGCCCGGCGCATTGCGCCAATTCTGTTCCATTGGTGCGGGTAGAGGGAGTCGGACCCTCATCTCTTGCTTGGGAAGCAAATATAATAGCCGCTATACGATACCCGCGACTGGTTTGATTATAGCATAATTTGACAAAACATAAGAAATTTGGTATAATTATAATATATGAAGCTTCAAAAATACAAAAGAGATTCAGAGGTCAGTTACGCGATGGGTGCTACCCTTGTGGCCGAGCTCCTAAAAACAAACCCACGCGCCATTACGCGCGTTTTTCTCCGCCCTACCGAGAAGCGCGGCGAGGACCTCGAGAAGATTCTGACCGATTTGAAGCTAAAAAATATCGAGATTATTGAATCAACCAAGGCTTTTAATATTCTTGGCGCAAAAGACAATTGTTTGCTAATGGCCGAGTTCGCTAAGGATATCGCAAATTCTTATTTCGACGTCGACGAAAGCCCTACACGTGTCATTCTTGTAAATCCATCCGATTCGGGCAACCTTGGCACAATTATGCGTAGCGCAGTCGCGTTTGGCTATACTACGCTCGAAATCGTGATGCCGGGCGTCGATCCGTACGACCCGAAGGTTATTCGCGCTTCAATGGGTGCGGTTTTTCATCTCAATATTAAGATTGTTTCTGACATCGCTAAGCTGAAGGTCGACAAGAACTGTTTGGCTTTCGTGCTCGACGATAAGGCTGTTTCGCTTGAGTCAATCAACTCTGAGACTTATCACGGTTGCCCGCCAGATTTAATTTTTGGCAACGAGGCTGCTGGCCTACCGAAAGATTTCTGCCAGAAGACAGGCGCAACGCCAGTTTATATTCGCCAAAGCGAAAATGTAGACAGCCTAAACCTAGGCGTCGCCGCATCGATTGCGATGCACTATTTCTCGGTGGTTTGATTCTTCTCGTCGGAAGGCTGAGATTCTTCTTCAACCTCAGCACCAGCCTCGACAGTAATCATTTCTTCAATTTTGTTGTCGGCACGAATCTGATTCATGACCTCGCCAAACTCAGTAAAGCGGATCCAAACGGAATCATACTGAACACGGTTGCCTTCGCGAGCGGTCAACTTAACGAAGTAGTAGCCATCACCGTTCTTGGAGACAAACTTCTCAGATACATCACCGACCTCCTTGAGTGCAGCTGCAGCAGCGGCACGACCAGAATCGAGGTTGTTTGATTCGACAAGCTCAGTAAGCGTTTCTAGCTCGATAATCTCGTTGTTTTCATACTTCTTGGCGATAGCCTTAAGGTCGTTACTAGACTTCAGTTCTTCCGTGATAGCATCAGCGAGCTGATTGGCTTTTTTGTCGATCTCGGCAGAATAATTTTTCTTTGCAAGAGAGAGCTTAATCATGCGACGATATTCGCTCATATCAAGGCCGAAGTTAGTGCGGACGATGCCACTGAAGGCCTCGTTGCTACGGGCTTCACCATCAATAGTCTTATGCTCTTTAATAACTGCGTCAATTTCGGCCTCAGTGACAGGCTTGCCGATTTCATCGAGCTTCGCCATTGCGTAGCTATATTCCTCGGCACTATCGAGCGCGCGGCGCTTGTAGTAGCTGCGAAGGAGATTATCATCATCGGAGTTACCGAGAGCGCCCTGCTGGTGCTCAATAGACTTGATGCTGCTGCGATAAAGCATGAGATAATCGCTATAGCGAACACTGACGCCGTCAACCTTCGCAACGGGCACACCAAAGGCCTTGGTAAAGCGATACATAACATCGCCCGTATTCTGAGCCTTATAAAGCTGTACCCAACCGATAATACAGAAGGTCGTAACAGCGACGATAGAAATAAGAATCGTAATAATTACCAAGCGGTGCTTAGCGTACTGGAATGGATAGCGGAATTTTTTGCCCTTGGCAAGAATCTCCTCGCGGCTTTCCTCGAGGTTTTGTTGGGTGATTGCAGCAGATTTTTTCTTTTTACCTTTTATCATGCCAAGTATTCTCCAATTCATTATACACTGTTTCAGGGTTGCTCACCATGCTGAGCACGAGGTCGCCCGCCTCTGTTTGAATAAGGATAGAACCATAGTTAAAGAGGGTAGCAAACATACCGTGAACGCCGAAGCTCATATTCTGAATATGACCGAGTTCTAGATCGACGACGCTACGATTAAAGAGGCCTTTTTGACGGACCTGGCGCAAGCGCTGATT
>DESW01000015.1:5439-5730 GCA_002361425.1 Candidatus Saccharibacteria bacterium UBA3304
ACGAGGCCGATTGCGAAGAAGATGAGCCAGACGCAGAACATCTGATTATTATCCGGCCAGATGAAAGATGGCACAACGCCAAGCGCGGTTAAAAGAATAAGCCACAAAATACCCTTAATCGACGTCATAAAGTGACGTCGAAAGACGTAGATTACTTCTTCCCCCTCACGTTGGCCTTCAAATTCCATATCTATATTTTACCATAAGCAAAAAAATGGTAGCCCAGGCGCGAGTCGAACGCACAACCTTCTCCTTAGGACGGAGCCGCTCTATCCATTGAGCTACTGGGCC
>DESW01000024.1 GCA_002361425.1 Candidatus Saccharibacteria bacterium UBA3304
GAAAAAGCCATCGACGACATGATTAAAGACTTTAATTCTCAAATCGATACTCTCTTCTCTGAAAAAGAGACTGAGATTATGAAGATCTAATAAGGTAACTAAAAGGGAGGCAAAAAATGTCAGAAGAGAACGACGTAAGGCAGAATAATATCAAAATTGCCGTTACGGCAGTGTTTAGTGTACTATTGGGTGCAGCATTTATCTTGGCGCTCATCCATTTTGGTATGCGTGTCCAGAATAATATCGATACCAAGGCTGAAGAAAAGAGGAAAGCTGACGAAGTTATTACTATCAATAGTGTAGACTTCCAGGCAACTAACTTCGGCTATAAGATCCCTAAAAACGATACGGATGAGGGATCAAAGAATTACCTCGTAAAACTTATTAATAAGGAATCGGACTTGGATTATGTTGTTATTAATAGTAACAGCGTCTTCGAGGATGTCATGAACGCAATCCGCGCCGCATCTGGCAACGAAAACATTAGCTACAATGTTAGCGATGGCTTCTTTAACTCCGGTACGATTATTGCAGTTACTCGCGAGGCTAACTGTCTTGAGAGCTTCGATGTAAAGACTGTTACTCGTGACGCAGATTACAACCTTCAAATCGATGCCGATTATAAGCAGTGCGAAGGTGGCGATAAGAGTGGTTACGTATCTCTAGTTAAGATTAGTAACATCCAGCCAAAGGGTGTCGAAATTAAAGCAAATAGGGAAGATTAATGACTAAATCATTATCAATTAAAGGGCGCAAAATCTTCACGATTATTGCCGCGCTCGCGATTCTAGGTCTTGTCGCCTACGGCATTGTCGTTGCGATTCAGCGTGCTAGTATACCGCAGTTCGAGGATGGCAGCGAGTATAGCTCTATCGAACTCAGCAGAACCAGTGGCGGTATCTATGAATGGAGCTACACGATTGAGGATACAACGGTTGCCGAGGTTGTCGATAAGAAAACCTATATCGACTACGAAAATCCGGAAGATGACGGCGGAAAGCCAGTTGAGCAGTTTATTATTCAGGGCAAGAAGCCTGGCAAGACGAAAATTACGCTTCGTTATGGTAGCTTCGCTGACGGTTCAGTAGAGGAAGAACTCAAATACACAATCGAAGTGAATGATAAACTCGAATCGCGCGTTATCTCACAACAATAATAAAAACCGACCTCCTAGCGGGGTCGGCTTTTTGTTAGAAGATTATATATTTTTCAAGCCACTCTTTTAGGGCGCCTATATCATTAAAGTATTTTGAATCCTCATCTTTATCGGCGGATAGCCAGGCTTTGACTTCGCCTTTATGGATGATAGCTACCGACGGCGCAAACTTAATATATTCATGCAGGCTAGATTCTTTTACATACTTCCACATCATGCGGTAATACTTAAATTGCAAATCTGTAGAATTCGCCATATCTTCCCGCATTGTCTCAGTTGTGACGCAGCCGGGTTTATCAATCATTACGACGAAGCTCTTCTTGTCTGAGATTAGCTTCTCGTATTCGTCTTTGTCTATACTAACGTCTTCGCTGGTGGTGTAGTATTCGTCATCTAGTCTAAATCTATGATCGCCTAGGATATTTACGGCAAAAACTACGCTTCCGGCAATAATTGATATGCCGACAAAGCTAGCAATTGCGATTTTTAGTGATTTTTTCATTATTTCTCGGTTAATTTGCTGAAGTCGATATCGTGATAAGAGACCTTCCAGAAGGCGTAGCTGCCGTCATCTTGCTTAATCTTTACGTCATGGTTACCTTCGTAGTACCAGTAGCCGCCTACGACATAAATCTTATCGCCATCCCAGCCGAGTGAGGTGAGCATATTCTTAAGCATACCAGAGTAGCCTCCGCCGCCGCACATTAGGAAGATGTTTTTGTCTTTAGGGAAGAGGTCATCGAGAATTTGCTTAGATTCTTTGTAGTTCTCGGTATATTTCCCGTCAGATACGGTATAAAGCGTTTTGCCGGTATAAGTTTGGCCAACCGCCTCTGGTAAACCTTCGACGTTTACGAGATACGGATAAGAAACAACCTCAAATCCTTCAATGAGGCCAGAAAGATAGCGGTCTCCGCCGATTTCTTCATACTGTGCTGGATCTTCAAGCATACGGACGTCGTAATAAACGCTATCCTTGCGGCCGAGATATTTATCGATTGTTGTTTCGTTGACGTTCTTGTCTATCCCTAGCTTACCGCGTTCGCCTTCGCTGACCTCTGGTTTTGGCAGTTCTGGTAAAGTATTGGCGCGAGCAGTAAAGAATGTGCCGAGCATTAAGCCGCCCATTAAAGCGATAACTGCAATTATGAAATTGAATAGTTCTCTATTTTTCATGGTACCTCCAGTGTGTTACTATAATATTAACATTTTTTGCCGGAGGTGGACTAGCATGGCAGGCATAAAAAAGCACTTTAGAACTCAGCAGATTAAGAAGCAGGCCTATTCGATTGCAGTAGCTAAAGGTGAAAGAATAGCAGGTGGCGGTTGGAAGTATGACGACGCAAAACTCGGTATTATAGTTGAGCGATACGAGACTACTATTTATTACGCCAACAAAAAGGGGAAGAAAGACAAAGTCTTCTTTTACTGTAGCGCACCGAAGAGCGAATATTATCATGAAGGCGAATGGGAGCAATACTTCGACAACTGCTATAAATCAACAAAAACGCGGCCCAAGTGACCGCGTTCTTTAATGCTAAATTATTTATTGAGCAGCTTTAATACTTCATGAACGGCTACGGCGCCGTCGGCGGTAGCAGTAACGAGTTGGCGTACTTCTTTATTGCGGCAGTCGCCTGCGACAAAGATGCCAGGAATATTGGTGTGGCAATATTCGCCATCGATATAACCACCTTCGAGCATACTGACCTTATTAACGAAGATATTTGTTGCTGGAACGCGGCCGATTGCGATAAACAATGCGCCAACGTCAAGCTTGCGGATAATGCCATTGTTATCGGTTACCTCAATTGCTTCGAGTTTATTGTCATAGATAAGTTTGGTTACCCGAGAGTTGAGTACGAGCTCAATATTGTCTTTCGCCTTAATTTTCTCGACAGTCTCAGCGTCGCCGCGGAATTCGTCACGGCGATGGATAAGGTAGACGCGATCAGCAATATTAGAGAGGAAGAGAGCATCGTCTAGGGCAGTATTGCCGCCGCCGTTTACTGCGACGACGCGACCACGATAGAAAGAACCGTCGCAGGTTGCGCAATAAGAAACGCCGTGACCAATCAATGCATCTTCGCCTTCAAGGCCGAGCTTGCGGGATTTGGTGCCAGTCGCAATAATGACAGTCTTACCTTTATAGGTATTACTATCGGTAATTACCTCTTTTTCGATGCCATTATCATTAATCCCGGTTACTTCTTCGAACTTGATTTCGGCGCCGAGCTCATTAGCCTGAGATTCGAGACGGCTAGCGAAATCTAGGCCAGAGATATGCATAGCGGCAGGGTAATTCTCGATGTCTGGAGTAATAATAATCTGACCACCACAAGCAGTTGCTTCAAGGACTAGAGTTTTTAGATTTGCGCGGCGGGCATATACGGCAGCAGTCAAACCTGCTGGCCCGCCACCGATGATAATAACGTCGTACATTATTTTACTCCCAACATCTTTTCTAGGCGCTTGCGAGGTTGTAGACCGACGCGGCGATCCGTCTCTTGCCCATTTTTATAGATAACGACACAAGGAATTGAACTGACTTCGTGAGCGGCAGCAAGTGCGTTCTCGGCGTCAACATCTACGGTTACAATCTTATAATCATCACTATCCTCGGCCATTTGCTCCAAAATTGGATGTAGAGCCTGGCATGGTGGACACCAAGTGGCATTAAAATCCACTAAGACTGGGATTTCAGATTTGAGCACTTCTGATTCGAAGTTTTCGCTCGTTCCTTCGATGATTTTCACTGGAACCTCCTTTTAGCTTTATTATACCAGTTCTAGCCCTGTTGCAGAGAAATAAAATTTGTGCTAAAATAGGTCCAATATGGCAAAGAAAAGTAATACCAAGCGCAAGCTTGTTGGTTTAGTTTCTGAGGAATCTGGCATTCGTCTTTACTATACGAAGAAGAACACCATGAACACCCCTGACAAACTTAGCCTTCGCAAGTACGATCCAGTACTTCGCAAGCACGTTGTCTTCACCGAGACCAAAAAGAACCTCGGCCGCAACGAAGTCAAGGAAAAGAAACGCTAAATACGCCCATCGCTCCATGCGGGGCGTATTTTTTATGTTCGAAATTTCATCTCGCTTATGCTAAAATATTACTAAGGAGAAATTTTTTTAAATGAGCGAAGAAAAATTCAAGCGTAGTGAAACCGGCCACAGCGCCAATGACCTACACAAGCACGGTGGGCTAGACGCTCACGAAAATAAAACTGAACGCGAGAACCTCGAAGAAGCTATCGAGGCACTTAATGATTCAGAAGAAACTGAAAACCTTGTAGATATCGAAAAAGATATGAAGGGCGAAGTTATCGAGGAAGATATCGAAGAAATCGCCGAGAAAAAGGAAGAAGAAAAAGAGCCAGAAGCTGAGCCTTCCGATGAGGTTAAGGCGGCTCTCGAAGAAATCGAGAACGAAGACACGGCAAAAGAGCCGGTTCGTGCTGCTGAGCCAGAAAATAGCTGGAAAACTAAAGCGGAGAATCAAGCATATATGACTATCGATACTGTCGAAGAACCAGGCAAAAAGAAAAAAGGCGGTGCAGGCTGGAAATTTGCTACAGTATTCTTCCTCTTACTCGCCGTTGCTGGCTGCGGTGTTGCTGCCTATCTATTCTTTAATGATGGCAAAACTTCGCTCTTAAATCGCGTTATCACTTCGCAGACTAAGGAAGAGTACGACAAGAGCAAAACCCAGAAACCAACACAGTCTGTTGAGGATTCCGAATTTGATTTCGAGGCAAATGCTATCAATTATAGCGGCGCCACCAAGTTGCTGAATCCGAATGCTAGCTTATCCCCAATCAAGCTCGAATATACCAAGGA
>DESW01000020.1 GCA_002361425.1 Candidatus Saccharibacteria bacterium UBA3304
GTTTGTATGCTTGTTGCGCGCAAACATAATCTTCCGATTTACGAATACACTCCACTCCAAATTAAGCAGACCATGACGGGCTATGGTCGCGCAAACAAAAAAGACATGCAGGAAGCTGTTCGTCATTACTTGGATATGAAGGAAATCGTCAAACCAGACGATGCTGCCGATGCGCTCGCGGCCGCCATTACTCACGCCCTCATGTCCCGCATTCAATACCGCTAATATTGACTTTTAGCGTAAAATATGATACAATATAGAAATACGAGCTATTTTTTGAGCGCTCGGGTCCTTTTATCGTATTAGGGGGGAATATTAATGAAGCAGAAAAGAAAAGTTCGCGTCTGGTTATGCGCTGCTCTCGCAGCATGCGCAATCGCAAGTATCGCACTGATTGTTGCCATCCGGCAATCCGCCTGGGCTGATGTAGGTGAGGCTACCGATTCCGAGGAGTATTCCTACATAGACCATAGCGGTGTAATCTCCGATTCCGACGAAATGTTTTGCGAGCCCGACCCGCCGAGTCCGGAAGACGTTAAGGTTCCGCCTCTGCCGGAGCTAGCAAACGATCCGGTAAATACTGGAACTATCGTAGTTCCCGAATAATCTTCTGCGCAAAAAAAACAGTGGCCGCCCGGTAATGGGCGGCTATTTTCGTACCCCTATAAAAATGGTATAATATGGGAATGGAAAAATCATATATCACAACAGCTATCCCGTACGTCAATGGTAATCCGCACCTTGGCCATGCGATGGATTATTTACTTGCGGACGTGCTGCGTCGCTATATGATGTTGCAGGGCAAAACGGTTCGCCTTCAGGCTGGTACCGATGAGCACGGCAGCAAAATCTTCAAAAAGGCTGCTGAGCAGGGCATTCCTATTCAGGATTATGTCGATCAAAACTCCAAGAGTTTCCAGGATTTCATTCACTCTCTCGATGTAGAATACACTGATTTCGTTCGCACGACCGACGCTGATCATATGCGCCGTTGCCAAGCGATTTGGGAAAAACTTTCCAATCATATTTATAAAGACAAATATGAAGGTTGGTACTGTGAAGGTTGCGAAGGCTTTGTAACCGACAAAGAATACGACGAAAACGAAGGCATCTGCCCAGACCACAAAAAACCTTACACTAAGCTCAGCGAAGAGAATTACTATCTCCGCATCGCCGATTTCAAGGACCAGATCCGTGAAGCTATCGAAAAAGACGAGATGAAAATCACGCCAGCTTTCCGCAAAAAAGAATTCTTGAATCTTCTCAAAGACATGCCGGATGTTTCTATTTCTCGTCCAAAAGAACAAGTCGAATGGGGCATTCCAGTTCCTGGCGACGACTCTCAGGTCATGTATGTTTGGATCGATGCGCTTTCTAACTACATTACGATTCTTGGCTATCCAGAACAGGACATTTCTGGCAGTTGGCCGGCAAATACACAGATTGTCGGCAAAGATATTTTGCGCTTCCATGCCGGTATTTGGCCAGCAATGCTTATGGGCCTTGGCCTTCCGCTTCCAAAGAATCTTCTTGCTCACGGCTTCATTACCGTCAATGGCGAAAAGATGTCCAAGTCTATCGGCAACGTAATCGCACCAGGCGAGATTCTCGAAAAGCACGGCCTCATTCCATTCCGTTACTATTTCTTGCGCCACGCTTCTACGACTGATGACGCAGATTTTACTTGGGATAAATACGAAGCTAGCTACAACGAGCTTGCGAACGATCTCGGCAACCTCGTCCAGCGCCTCGCAACTCTTTGTAAAAAGAACGAAGTCGCTGGCGTTAAAGGCGAACTAAAAGATAACGCTGATTTCGATGCTCGCATGAGCAAATATGAGTTCAACTTCGCTTTCGACGTGCTTTGGGATGAGATTCAGAATCTCAACAAACGCATTGACGAAGAAAAGCCATGGGCACTCGCAAAGACTGAACCGGATAAGGCTAAGGAAGTCCTTAAGAGTCTTATCCAGGACCTCTCGAACACAAACCTTCGTCTCGCAATCTTCTTGCCAGAAACCGCAGCAAAGATTGCAGAGATTTTCGAAGCAGAGCATATCGCTCCGCCAGAAACTCCGCTTTTCCCAAAGGCTTAATCTAGCAACAAAAAACCGCCAGCAAAATTGGCGGATTTTTTTATTTATTCTTTGCCCAATAGCGCTGACCGCCAAGGTAGTCGTAGACGAGCAACTGGTAATCCTGTAGCGTTTCGGTCATTTCGAACTCACGACCTTCAAGGAAGGTTGGCGTAAGAATTGGCTCGCTAGCGCAGACGTCATCAACGAGATAGTAGAACGGATCTTTCTGCCAGCGGAGCTGGTTGAACATCGTGTTCATCATGCAGTTTGGCGTAGTTGTTGGGAGCTTCGAGCCAGCTTGCAAGCCAGAATCGTAGTTCGTCCAAATGAAGTATGGCGTTACGCGCGTCAAATCAGAAGCTTCTTTGTCTTTGCTTTCATTCAAAGTGTTAAATACGCCAGCGGAGTGATCGCCGAAGTAAAGTACGGCTACTTTCTTATCGAGCTGCTGTAGGGAATTAATGAATTCGCCGAGATACTTATCTGACTCGTGCAAAGTCTGTAAATAAGTTTCAATCGACTGCGTATTGTCTTTCTCAGTGTTAGAAGTTTCGCTAACTTTGAACTGAACGTCTTTATAAGTCGATTCATTGTATGGTGTGTGATTCTGCATCGTAATCAAACCGATAACCTGGTTATTTTTAGAGCCATTCAACTCCTTCAAAACCTGGTCATATGCAGACTTATCGTTGATGTATTCCGAATCGCCTTCGTGCTCTTTGTAATCCATTTCGATTTCAGTAATGAAGGTATCGAAACCTTGTTTCTTCAAAGCGATATTGCGCTTGTACATGCCACCATTAAATGGATGAATTGCGAGCGTAGAATATTTTTGCTTTTTGAGTGTGCTTGCAACGGAAGGAATGTTGCCGGCCTTTGGAATGAGCGCCGTGTATGGAACAGTATCAAGCCAGAACTTTGACATACTTGTTAGCGCCTCGAACTCAATGTTTGCCGTACCGCCACCGTAATCGAGCGAGTACATCAAGCCGCTTGCCGTACTTTGCTGAATTTTGTGCAATTCTGGCAATACTTCGCCGCCTTCGAGCTGATAATAATCGCTAAACTTTTTGCCCTGGAATTCTACGCTCGGATCAAAGAACGATTCGTTCAAAATCACGATAACGCTGACATTCTCGTCGCTCGCTTTTTTGCGTTTTACGTTCTCGTTATTCGCAATAATTGTATATTTTTCTTTAATATTCGCGATGCGCTCCTCGCCGTAACCTTCTGGCGCGTTGAGCTTCAACTTCTGAAAGTTATAAAGGAAGCCAAGCACAAAACCGTTATCGTCGTAGTTGCGGTTCTGGTTCCAGGCTGTAAAATGTGTGCCGAGGAAAATATCTTCATAGCGTACGCCCATATTGTGGCGAACGAAATAAGTTGAACCCATAAAAACTAATACGGACAAGCCGAGCATGACGACGCGCGTAATTGCGAGATGGCGGAATAAAATGAATTGTTTCTTGTCGCCTTTATAGCGGAGATGGAATTTCTTGCCACGATAGTATGAGAACACTCCAAGCAAAATCTCGACAATAATAATTGCGATAATTAAGCGCACGATCGAACCCATGTCGACGAACTTCGAAAGGGAAGACGCCTCGCTTGCAAGCTGGAAATCTTCTGGCAAAAGTGGATAACCGCGTGAATTATATTTTGCAATATGAATGAAAGTTAAAATTGCGAGCGCCGCAAAGCTAATACCGGCGGTCATGATTGGACGGCCGCAAACTGCCCAGATTGCCATCAAGATTAGCCAGACGACGAATGCATTAAAGAAGAACACCTGCGGGCTACCGAAGACAAAACTCCAAGAGCGAAAGAAATCATTAATGAAATAGCGATACTCTAGGAACCAGGTTAAAACTAGTGCTGCAATTACCAAAAAGATAGTAGAGGCAACAAGATATTTTGTTTTTTCACTCCACTTTTTCGGATTAATCTTTTTAAAAAGATTCTTCATTCCTTCCATTTTAGCACACGAACCTTAATAAAAATGCTCATGCTTGGGCGATTTTTGGCACAAAAATATAATTATATATATGAAGTGAATCCGCCGTCCGCACATTTCTGTCCTTCCGCTTATCGCCACTATTGGAGTTATCGTCACGGCGTTCATAAATAACTATTTGCTACCACCAAGCAATCAGCTGTCGCAATATTTTGAAAAAACTGTCTCGATTTCTGGCGTCATTTCTGACGATATTGAATTCAAAAAGGACGACTATCGCATTCATCTCAAAACTAATTTTGGCCTAGTTTATGTAATGCTCGAGAAGCTGCCGAGCGTGTCACTTGCGCGCTCGGATTGTCTCATGGTACAGGGCAAAATTCAGGCAGGATTCGGGAGTTATGCAGCCTTCGTTTATCGCCCAACCGTCAAAGAAATTTCACATCCAAGCATGCCGGATTTTGCTGTTAAAATTCGCGACATTTTTTCGGAATCTGTTATCGAGCAAATCAATAACGAAGAGCAGAGCAACCTCGCATTAAGCTACCTAACTGGCCAGAAAACTTTACTCACCGAGGATCAAAAACGTAAACTTCGCCTAGTTGGCCTTGCGCACGTTGTCGTTGCATCTGGCTATCATCTTTCCGTCGTCGTTGGTTTGGCAAAGAAATATCTCGGCAAGATTTCGCGTTTCGCTTGCGCGTCTGGCGCACTACTTTTGCTAACAATATATATTAGTATCACTGGTTTTACGCCCAGCATGGCGCGCGCCGGGCTGATGACAGTTTTGTCGCTTTGGGCTTGGTATTATGGTCGCAAATTTCATCCCGCACGCCTCATTCTTTACGTTATGGCGATTAGCCTAATTCTCGATTCCAGTTACATTACGAATCTTGCCTGGCAATTATCTTTCGCGTCCTATTCCGGCATCATTTTTATTACGCCGCTCCTTACAGAATTTTTATATGGCGACAAAAAGCCAGACTACGTCGCGAGCCTAATTATCGCCAGCATATCGGCGCAACTTTTCTGTCTGCCATTTACGCTTTACTATTTCGGCTCTTTTCCAATCCTTGCACTTATAGCGAACGTACTCGTCACGCCAGCCATTCCATTCGCGATGCTCGGCACCTTTTTGCTCGGTATTACTCATCTTCCGCCGCTCGTTTTTCTGACCAAACAGATCCTTGCTTTTCAGCTCGCCGTCATTGATTATCTTGCTGCTATTCCGTGGGCGAGTATCGACCTCGGCGCCGAAAATCCGCTCGTTTTTCTAAGCTATATTCCAATCCTGACGCTACTCCTGTTGTTAAAACGCGCTACCAGATACAGTTATCGCCCCAGTTATGCTAAAATATACGCATGTTGATAAGCTCTGAATCGGAGATGCTAGAATTCGGCAAAAACTATGCCGCAAAGCTAGAAATTCCAGCCGTAATCGAACTCGTTGGCGATGTTGGCGCCGGCAAAACTACTTTTGTGCGCGGCTTGGCGCAAGGCCTCGGCATCGAAGAGCCGCTCAGCTCGCCATCCTTCACGATTTCTCGTTTTTATCAGGGCGAAAAAGCAACTCTTACGCATTACGATTTTTATCGTCTCGAAGATCCTGGACTCATGGCCGAAGATTTGGCGGAATCTATCACGGACGAAAACAACGTCACGGTCATTGAATGGGGGCAGAGCATTGCAGATATTTTGCCACCAGAGCACAAAGTCATTGAAATTAAATATATTGACGAAAACACGCGGGAGCTAATCGAAAAATGAAACTCTATTTAGATACTTCGAATCCAAAAACCATTCTCAAATTAGACGATAAAGAATACGAATGGGAATCCGGTCGTACACTTGCGCGCGATTTGCTTAAATTTATCCACGATAAGCTCGTCGAAAACGGTGCCGACTGGAAAGACATTTCCGAGATTACTTTCTTTGCTGGACCAGGCAGTTTTACGGGCCTCCGCATCGGCGCAACTGTCATTAATACGCTCGCGCAGGACCTAAATGTACCGCTTTATAACCACCGCGGCGAAAAAGTCGACATTATTTTGCCAGAATATGGCCGTCCAGCCAATATTACACCGCCAAAAAAATAATCCACGTGATAGAATATTTTTATAGGGGGCATGGATTATTATTTGTTTTTAATTACAACTTAGAAAGAGGTAGAAATGGATTGGATTATCCCAGCTATTGCTGCGCTAGTCGTTGGCGCAGGTGCTGGTGTTGGTGTTTCTTATGCATCGAACAAGCGCAAAGAAAATGGCGGCAAAAACAAAGCTGACGAACTCATCCGCAAAGCCAAGCATGAAGCTAGCGAAATCGTCTTAACTGCAAAGAAAGAAGCGACCGAAATTCACGATCAGACTCAGAAGGACGAAGCTGACCGCCGCAAAGAATGGAAAAAGACTGAAGATCGTCTTGCAGAGCGCGAAACTTTGCTCGACAAGAAGCTCGACCAGCTCGACAAAAAATCTGACAATCTTCGCAAAGAAGAAGCTGAGCTCGAAAGCCTCAAAGAAGAAGTCCGCGGTATCCGCACTAAGGCTCAGGAAAAGCTCGAAAAAATCGCTGGTCTCAGCAAAGCTGACGCCAAAGAAAAACTCATGGCTATGACTGAGCGCGACATCAAGCAGGATCTTACTGAGCTCATCGTTAAAGAGCAAAAAGCTCTCCATGAGCATATCGAAGAGACTGCTGAATCTATCTTGCTTACTACTATGGAGCGTATGTCTTCTGAGGTTACCGCAGACCGTACCGTCACTAGTCTCAAGCTTCCTGATGACGATATGAAAGGTCGCATCATTGGTAAGGAAGGCCGCAACATTCAGGCTCTCCAGCATGCTACTGGTGTCGATGTTCTCGTTGACGATACTCCAGGTATGGTTGTTCTTAGTAGCTTTGATCCTATTCGTCGCCAGGTTGCGCGTTACGCTCTTGAGCGCCTCATGAAGGACGGCCGCATCAACCCATCTAGCATCGAGGATGCAGTTGCTCGCGCAAACCGCGAAATCGAAAAGGAAGTTGTTCGCGCTGGTGAAGATGCTGCTCGCGAAGTTGGCGTTATTGGCATTCCAAGCGAAATCCTTCACCTTCTCGGTGAGCTCAAGTTCCGCACTAGCTACGGCCAGAACGTTCTTCTTCACTCCATCGAAATGGCTCACATGGGCGGCATGATTGCAGAAGAAATTGGTGCCGATGTTCAGGTCACTAAGACTGCATGTTTGCTCCACGATATGGGCAAAGCAGTCACGCATAAGATTGAGGGTAAACACGCCGATATTGGCGCAGAGCTCGCGAAGAAATATGGCATGGACGAAAGGATTGTTCACGCTATCGCAGCACATCATAACGATATCGAGCCAACTACTCCAGAAGCAGTTATCGTTAAAATTATGGATGCTATTTCCGCAGCTCGCCCAGGCGCACGCAACATCTCCGCAGAGAACTTTGCAGAGCGCATGAAGGCACTTGAGAACGTTGCAACTAGCTTCCCAGGCATCGACAAGGCTTACGCAATCTCCGCTGGTCGCGAAGTTCGCGTCATCGTTGAGCCAAAGATTATCGACGATCTCTCCGCGCTCAAGCTTGCACGTGATATCGCCGATAAAATTGAGGCTACGATGCAGTATCCTGGCGTTATCAAAGTCAACGTCATCCGCGAGACTCGCGCTATCGAGTACGCGAAGTAAAAACTATTTCAGTTTTCCAAAAGAACCGCCCCGCGCGGTTCTTTTTATGTTAAGATATAAGCATGAGCGCTAATAACGCTGAACCTACGGGTGAGGTCAAAAATCCAGATGAGCCTGTCTTAGGTGATAATGGTGTCGATTACGACAGTTATGCCTCGGAAGGGATTATTAAAAAAGCCACTAATGTGGATATGGATTTTGATTCCAAAGAATTCGAAAAGCGCCAAAAAACTGAATATTTCGTCAACATTGAAGGCGCCGAAAGACTTAAACGCGAAGAAGAGCGTCGTCGCGCCGCAGAAGAGAAGCGCCGTATTAGAGAGATCAATCGTCTCAGCAATAATACTGCACAGGGCACTGACTTATCTAGCATATCGAGCAAGGAAGATAAGCAACTTCAGAAGGCTATCGAGCAGAAAAAACGTACAGATCGTCGCCAAGAGAGGCGTACGAGGAGCGCTGCATTCATTCGCCGCACCGTCAGCAATAAGAAAATTATGGCAATTCTATGCGTAGTACTAGTATTGCTTATTGTTGGCGTCATCGTTCTAATCCAGGTCCTAAAAGAGGAATCTGTTAAACAGAAAATCGCTCAGGTAGAAGAAGATTACAGTGCTTCAGTAATGAAATCGGAAGAGATTCGCGAGAAGTACGTTAATGACAGCGAATTCGATTATGACGATGCAGTAGAAGCATATCGCGCGCTCGTCGAATCCTCTAAGAGCGATGTCGATAAAATTGAAAACACCATTCGCTTTTCCATGTTTGTCTCGAGCTATAGCAACGACTATCAACTAGCCGAAGAAACGCTTCTTTCGATTGAAGAAGTAGTTTCGAGAAACCCGAACTTCTATATTAGGTATTATGGCGAACTCTGCGAACTATACAAGAAGAGCGGCGACGTAGAGAAGTATGACGAGGCTTATAGGAAGAAAGCAGAATATGAGAGCCAAGACTAGCAAGAAAATTTGCATTTATCTTGCAGCAATCCTAACCTTTTCACTAATTGGTTGCCGCGTATTCGCAGAATCATGGATTAGCCCGCCTAGCGTTGTCGGCCCTGGCGGCGGCGGTTCTGGCGGATCGGTATGTCCTAGTGGCTCTGAATCAAACTGGAAAACAGCAAACAACGACTGCCACGGTTCGTCATGGGTTTACTATAAGTATCATGCCGGCAGCGATACCTCCGGTGATGTGGTTTTTCATCCTGCAAAATCCGGCAGTGGCGATACATTAAGCAATGCCTGTAAGGAAACAGGTGGTTTTTGGCATTTGGGCTATGATGTCTCGCACTCGTGGAATATGACCTGTTATGGAAACTCGAATAATAGCCACTGGAACGCTGCAGCAGGCGAATGGGCGCAGTGTGGTGGCAGTATGTCTGGCACGCGTTACGAGGGATGGTCCAAGCTTCCATTTGTCATTGATGGTGCTGCTCACGCTCAGACGGTCTTCCATCAGAAGATTAGTACTAACAATATGGCATTTGGCTATTGGAATGTATCTAATAATACATGGAGTTCATATGGCGTATTCGGCTCAACGTCGCTAAAAGGCGCTTCATACCACCCATCTAGCGGCTTGTCTCATACAATCTATCTGACAAAATCCGGTAAGAATGTTAATACGAGCTCATACTTTACCGCAGATCATTATGCAACCAGCCTAGAGCAGGTCAAGAAAGCATACAACAAAACTCTCGACAAATACATCGAGGAGCATCCATCTGAGGCATCTAGCTTTTCGAAATGGACCGATGGCAACATTCCTAACATCTCTGCCTTCTGTTCTGGTGACGATTCGGATCAAAAAGCGACATTTAGCGGTACGACAACGCTCGCTAGCCACGAGTTGAGCAGTACAAACGGCCGCTTCAATGCAGTATTTAAACACAATATTGCTCGTGTTGATGGTGATGAATTTGAAGCAAAGAATGAATGGAGCACGAATCCATCATTAGGAACAAGCGTTAAAGGTGACTGGACCTCCAAGAAAAAAGGCGACTCTCTTGATGTGACTACGGAGACAATCCAGGGCTACCTCAATTACGGTGGCAGCATTAAGGTTTGTAGCAGCCTCAACTATTATTCAGAGATTCATTCGGATGGCACTAAGAAATCTGCCACCTCATCTCAAGTCTGCTATACCTTTACCCGTGGCAACCCATCTTCTGGTGGCGATATCGCTGTTGATGTCTATGGCGATGGTTACAATAATAAGATTGGTACTACCGCCAAGCGATATGTTTTGTCCGAGAATGGTAATGGTGAATATAAAATCGTGTATCACGATACTGCTAAGCGTACGGATAGTGTAGGCGACGAGATTTCATTCTCCTGGAAAACGACTAACACGACCAAAACTCTAACGGCTGAAGGCGTTGAAGATAAAAATGCTAGCGGTAGCTCTGGCTATGTTGGCAGCGGCGGAAGCATTGTCAATCATCATCCTGAGGTTAGCGGCGTTCTTAAATATGGTCAGACCGTCACATTCTGTAATAATTTTGAATGGCATTCGCAGAAGCATAAATATACGAGCCGTGACTATGTCCAAACTGGTACTACGACTTCAAATGGTCGAACTGTCCCAACTTACGGTTATAGGTGGGTAACGCACGAAGATAACTATACGAGCATCAATGGCAGTAAGAACGGTGGCTGCGTTGAGATCTATCGCCCAGAAAAACGCTGCGCCATCGACACCTCGATGAAGTTCGGTATTGAGAACGGTGAAAATATTGGTCGTGTTGGCGTCAGGAACTTTAGCTCTCCTGGTACGAGCAGCTACTCCTGGACGGCCGTTAATAGCAACACAACTCATACTGTATCTGATTTCTACGACAAGAACACTTGGGCTATGCCGGGCGACTCGATCCAGTTTAAGTATGAAGCCTGTGCTGGCGCGTTCTATACTATAGAAACTAACCCGAGCATCAGTGGGCTTGGCACACATTATTCTACTGCCGGCTACGTTGCTCGCGACGCGTATGGTACGGACGCAACATCTCTAGGCGCTCGTATATATAACAAGAAAGACTCGAATACTGATGGTTATCTCTTCAAGGATGAAGCGAACCGCTATCGCAACTATTCGTCATACAAGAACCCAGTCAATACTACTAACGCAAACTTAGCAGCAATTACGGCGGCCACTCCGCTTCCGTATGCAACTTGGACTACTGGCTTCAATGGCGCCAATAAGCCAGCCAGCGGCTTCCTTAGCGGTAGCTCTCCAAATCCAATCGCCGAGATGTCCGGTAGTGGCAGCTCTGTTATCAGCGTCCCTGCAGCAAAGAGCCCAAGCACGAACAATTATGATGGCGACGTTACTAACTCGTATAAAATCTGTAAGTCGAATGGCGATGGCTGTCGTCTCTTACAACAAGATGTTGGCGGCTCGGTCACTCAGCAGTTTACCTGGAATCACCTAGTATTGCGCGATAGCTCAGTTTCCGGCTCGGTTACTACTCATAGCGCCAGCGGTTTGGTTCGCGTTCCATATAACTATTATCTCAAACCATACGTTAAGAACGATGATCCAGACGGCGTTGTCTATCTCGGTGAAAGCAAGGTAACCTATCCAGGCGTCGTTGTCTTCCCACGCAAGAACGCAGTTGTCCATGGTGGCGCAACTTACGCTACGATTACGAAAGAGACGCATCTCAATGTTCGCGTCTATAACCAGAGAACTGGTAGAAATCTTGAGGTCAAGAATACTACCCAGCGCCTTAACCAAAACGGTAACTTGACGATTACTGACGATTCGTCATTCATGACTGGTGGTATGAAGTTCGATATTCTCGATGACGGCTACAATACAGTTGGTGACAAGATTTGTACAGAGATTAAAATCTGGCCAATCGATAGCCATGAAACTGGTAGTAGCGCTACGGTATATGGCGCAACTGCTACTAATGGTGATAACAGGTGGCAATATCAGTACGCTCTCATGGAAGGCTACAGAACTAACTCCAGTGGCAACCCAGTCTTTACTGCGTACGCAACTTCTTGTTCGACTATCGCAAAGCGCCCGACCATGAGCGTAGAATCCTCGAACGCTTATAGCGCAACCGCAGTCAACAACAAGCCTGGCTTCACGACTGGTCTTTACGCAAAATGGTTCGGTGGCAAGAGATACATCTTTGGCTCATGGAGTGAATACGGCATCTTTGGCCGCATCAACGTTACTGACGGCCGCACCTTCGTTTCCGGCGCAGCAGTTGGCTATGACGAAAATGTTGGCGGCACAACACGCAATGCTTCTCGCAATAACAACAGCAATACTGTTGCAACAGGGAAGACTAGTGGCAAAGTCTGCATGTTCTCTACGCAAACCTTCGTCAATCTTGTCGGCAATGATTGCAAGTCATCATCTGCCGTTATTGGCACTGATGCGATGGTGAACTACCGCGACAATATCCTCGACCGCTATGGCAAGATCGGTACTGACAAGAAGAGTGAGCATATTAAAGTTACAAAGAAAACCAGTGATGGTAAGTATGATCTCAACATTTCTCAAGATCAGATTAGCTCCTATCGCATCGAAAAGAATGGTGATGTAGCAAACAACAAGAGTATCGTTGGCCTTTATGTTAACGGCGACGCTGTACTTACGGGCACTCCGAAGTTCGCCGATAGCGATAACCGCACGATTGTTTATAACGTTAAAGGCACGCTCATAATTAACGGAAATATTAATGATGAGCGCAACGAATCGAAGAGTTCTATCAGTGATCTCACCGGTGTAATTATTATCGCCAAGAGAGTATGGGTCACCGGCAACGTAGATTATATTAACGCTACGATTGTTACGCGCGATGCTGACGGTGCAGAAATTAATACCTGTAAGACTGATGGCGGTGTCACTATTACGGTCGGTACTGGTAATGAAGGCGCTAGCCGTGGTACCATGACCAATCATCTCTGCAATAAGACCTTAACCTTCGATGGCCCAGTTTTTACGCGCAAGATTATTCTTAACCGTACTGCTGGCGCAAGCGATGGCGGTACCTTCCCAGCAGGCGTCCAATCTATTAAGCGCGCCGAAATCTTCAATCTTAATATGGCAAATTACCTCTGGAGCTTTGATCAAATGACTCACTACAGTCAGGCTGTCACGACCTACTCGCGTGAGCTGCCAACGAGGTATTAAAAGGGTGCATTTTCGCTTATGCTAATGTATAATAAAAATATGGGCATGCATCTGGAGGAGGAGCAAAAAGGCTTCACTATTATTGAAGTTATGCTGTTTTTGGCATTGAGTGGCTTTTTGCTCGTCGGTATTCTAGCTGGTACCGGTTCCAGCATCGCAAACCAGCGCTATAAAGACGCTGTTCAGGATGCCGCTGACGCTCTACGCAGTGCATATTCTTTTGTTGCTGATACTCAGGTTGAGACCCGTGACAAGAAACAGGGTGCTTGTGGTGGTACTGTAGAAGGTGCTGACTATGGCAGCGATAACGAGGCTAACCTCTATCGTGGCCGCACCACCTGTGCCGTCTATGGCGCCGTTGTTATGATTGACGGCAATCGCATTCAGACTACTACCGTAATTGGTCGTGACTACTTCGACTTTGTTCGCGCCGCTCAGGAAGTTTCCGCCGGCAAGAACGTCAGTGAAGAGTTTGCAGAGGATGTCAAAGTTGCTTTGAACCCAACCAGCGACCTCGCATTGCTAAAAGCATTGCACGTCAATAACCTTGCCTATCAGTGTGGCACGATGGCTAGCTGCAAAGACATCAGTGTTCCTGGTGGCTCTAAGGTTCAGAGGCTTAAGTGGGATACTATTTTCAAAGCTCCACGCTCGGCCGAGCAGAGCAAGAACGAAGATCTTAAGCTAACCTTGCTTATTTATCGCTCGCCAGTAAACGGCGTTATTCGTACGATTTCTATGAGTAAAGCAATCGAGTACAATGGCAAGGTTGTCGATTATGCTAAGGATACATTTACGAGCCTAAAGGACCAGGGCATTTATCAGTTCTTCGAAAATGATGCAGCTGGCAATCCGCAATTAACCCAGAAAGACCTTTATTTGTGTATTGATAGTAATGGCGCTGAAAGCTATGCTGATCACCGCCGCATCATCAAGATTACTAGAAATGCACACTCTCAGAGTGGCGTGATTTTGCTAGACATGGACGAAGAAGCTTACTACGATTCACCAACTAATACGGACCCAGTACTATGCGACGACAAGTAAAAACATCTAGACGCGGCGATACACTTATCGAGGTCATGCTATCGATTTCGATTTTTGCTCTCGTTGCAATGATTACAATCAACATGATGAACGACGGCATCAATACCGCTCAGCGTACACTTGAGGCTGAGATGGCTCGCAACGAAATCGATGCTCAAGCAGAAGCTTTGCGCTACATTCATAACAACTATGTCGCAGAGCGTCAGAAGCTTGAGAGCGAGAGCCAATTCCGCAAGATTTGGAATAAGCTCATCTCGAAGGCAGTTCGCCCAAGTATTACGGCTACGGAAATGGCCGAAACTGAGAGCGGCAAATCCTTTGATATTAATGATATGAATTCCTGTGAGGAGCCATATGCTGAGCAGGCTCATCTCCAGCGTTTCAACGCATTCATTTTGAATACTCGCCTCATCATGCCAGAGCTTTCGACTGAGAGTGACTTCAAGTATCTCGGTTATAACTACAATGAGCTAACCGATCATATGATCGCCTATCATAATACTGACGCTAAGAAATTTAGTGCGCCATCACTTTATCCGCGCCTTATCTTTGGTAAGCTTTCTAATAAAGGCACTGGCAAGAAAAATACCGAAGAAGCTAACCTCGATGAAGGGAAGGATATCTTCAATGATATCTCCGTTGCTGAAGGTATTTGGATTGACGCAGTAAGCAATATTGATACTTACGGCAAGACTGGCGCTGATTACTATGACTTCTATATCCGCACTTGTTGGCATGCTGCTGGTCAGCGTACTCCGTCCACGATTACTACTGTTGTTCGCCTTTATAATCCGGAGGTTATGGAATAATGTCGAAGAAAAAAGCCTTCACTATCATTGAGCTCATGTTGGCCATGGCCTTCCTTGGTACGATGCTTGTTGGTATCGCATCACTCACGATGCGCATTACGAACATTTATCAGAAGGGTCTTGCTCTACGCAGTATTAACTCTATCGGCCGCGAGATTATCTCGGATATTACGCGCACAGTTAACGCTTCTAAAGTAAATATCGATATTAACCCGGAGATACCAACTAGCCACCAGGTCGAGCAGTCGCACATCGATGAAGCGCGTGCGGATTACTTTATCGCTACCGCAGAGGATGATGGTCGTCAGCTAGGCGGCGTCTTCTGCACGGGCGATTATAGCTATGTTTGGAACACTGCAGACAATTTGCGCAAAGTTCGTGCTAACGAGCAATTGAAGAACAAAATCTATACTGGCACGACAATTAATACTGCGCTCGGCCTTCATGCCTATGTTATTAAGGCAAAAGATGGCTATATGATTCCTAAGTTCGCTCGCTTCCAGGATAAAGAACGCCAAGCTTGCGCACATACTGAGGTGACATCGGCTACCGAAAAGACCTATATTCCTTCAACGGGCCCTGGCATCAAGAAGACGAACGCTTACTTGTTTGAGCTGAACGCAGAAGATTCTAACGCAACGCTAAACAAAGTCACAGAATTAATTGAAGACAATGAATCCGACCTCGCGATGTATAACTTCACAGTCTTCCCAGCAACTCAGCATGCTACGACGAAGCAGATTTTCTACTCGGGCATGTTCATCTTGGCAACCTATCGTGGTGGCGTCAACATTCAGTCGAATGGCGACTTCTGCGAGGGTTCCGATCATGAGAACGGCGAACGCGATAGTGAGGATTCTGACGAAATGACGCTAAACGATTTCGATTACTGCGCAGTAAATAAATTCAACTTTTCTGCACGTGCGACTGGGGAAACTGGTATAAATAAGTATGGAGGTAATTAATATGAAGGCTAAAAGAACAGAGACGAGGAAAGGTGCGGCCTCGATCTATATTGTAATTTTTACAACAACTTTGTTGGGTATTATTGCATTGAGTTTCGTTCGCATTATGCTCGCAGAATCTCTCCGCACTACCAACTATAGCCTTTCTCAGTCCGCCTACAACTCCGCACTTGCTGGCGTAGAAGATGCGAAAATTGTTCTTCTCCGCTACCAAAGCTGTATCAACAAGGGTACCTATGTTTCTGGTGGTGGCAAGTCTGCCAGTTGTGATCAGATTTATAGCCTCTTCGGTAACCAGAACGCTGCTTACAAGACCTCCCAAGACTGTAGCGTTGTCGGTAAAATCCTTCACTCTAGTCAGTCTAATCTTGATAAAGAGACTCTTATTCAGACTCAAGACAATGTCGACACTGGTACTATTGACCAGGCCTACACTTGTGTAAAGATCTCTACTTATACTGAAGACTTCCTCGCTACACTCAATAGCAAAAACCCAACCAAACTTATCCCACTTCGTAGCGATAGTCCAGAAACTCAAAAGAGAATTAATCGCATTCAGATTCAGTGGTTCGATAGCCAGAACTATGATGACGTCTCGAACTCTGACGGTAACATTAAGACTGGCTTCTCTGGCTTCTGGAAGAGCGGCAGCAATAGCGACCTCACCGGCAAGCTAGTTTCGAACAAGGGTGTCTATAACAGTGGTAGCTCAACTGCTGCTGATTACGGCAACGCATTCACTAGCGATCCTGTCGTGCCTCCTGTAATTCAGGCAACCGTAATTCAGAGCGCAAACTCCTTCACGATGGATCAATTCTACGCTAGCGAGGGAACTGGTAATGCTAGCAGGACCAATCGTGGCACTTTGATGCTTCGCCCAACTAGCAATAAGGACGCAACTCTTCTTAGTAATCGCCAGGTCAGCACTGCTGCCGACGGCAACCACTCCAACGTTTTGCCACAGAATTCAATTGCTTACTCTGCAAACAAGAGCTTCAACACTCCAATGGATGTTGTTTGCGACCCGGGCCACCCAGATCAGTGGGGCACCTACGCTTGTAAAGCAGACTTCTATCTTCCAGCCCCACTCGGCTCTTTCTATACTGACGGTCACGCAAGCGAACGCAACATGGCAACTTCCTTCCTAGTTGTCAACCTACCATATGGTGGTCCACAAACCGATATTTCGGCAAAGATGTATAGCTGTATCGATCCTCAGAAGCCAATCAACGCTACGATTGCAACTGCAGGTGGCGCTGTAAACTGTGAAATCATCTACTTCGCAAACGTTCAGCCAATGGTCGACTCGACTGGCCGCGCAAACGATCTCTTCCGCCGCGTCGAATCTCGCATCGAGCTCGCTGATACTAACTTCCCAATCGCGAACTATGCACTCGCAATGACCGATCCGGCCAACACTAATGGCATCGTCAAAGACTTCTATGTCACTAATAACTGTAGCTATTCTAGCTCTTGGTTTGATACTGCTACCAAGCAGATTAAGAACAAGAAAGGTGGCATTGATGCTCACGGTGAGCTCGGCGCTAACCAAGTTACCTGTGCTAACTCCAAGAAGAATAACACTGATACTCCAGGCAACGGTAACGGTGAATAAAAAAGCATAAAAAATCTGGCCCTTCGGGGTCAGTTTTTTGTTGGTGCCCGCGACTAGACTCGAACTAGCACATCCGTAAAGACACTAGCACCTGAAGCTAGCGCGTCTACCAATTCCGCCACGCGGGCATGTGGTAATTATAGCATAATGGTATAATAGACTCATGAGTACACATCTTGGTGCGCTATGGGATTTTATTCGCGCGCGCAAACGTATTATTTGTATTATGGCCCCAGTTATTTTGGGTCTACTTTATATGGTTCTTTGCATGGTGCAGCTGCGTCAGTCGATTTGGTTCGACGAGTCTTACAGCGCCTATTTAACGCGCTTCGAGTATCCAAAAGTCTGGGATCTTACTGCGCAAGATGTCCATCCACCACTCTATTACTTTGCACTCAAAACTTGGGCTCATTTCTTCGGCCATACTGACTTTGCAATGCGGATGCTTTCGGTCGTTTGTGGCGCTGTCGCGATTCTATTTGCTTACCTTTGGCTTAAGTATAAATATGGCGCTACGGCGGCAATTACGGCTTCGGCTTTGTTGGCGATTTCGCCAGTATTCGTGCGCTATGGCCAAGAAATGCGCATGTATACATTAGTCTTAGCGATTGTGTTTGCTGCGACTTATGTCTTGCAGCTCGCCATCGATAACGGCAAAAAACGCTGGTGGGTTATGTATGCAATATTGCTTGCGCTCGGCATGTGGACGCACTATTTCTGTGCCTTCGCTTGGATTGCGCATCTCGTGTATCTCCTCTTGGTTTACCGTAAAAAAATCTTCCAGAAGAAAATCATTCTAACCTATATTGGCGCCGTAGCATTGTTTGTGCCTTGGGTTCCAAGCCTCATTCGCCAGACGGCATCTGTCGAAAGCGGCTTCTGGATTGGTGACGTTAGCTTCCGTACACTCGCAAATTACGTTACGGAATCGCTCGTCTTCCAAAAATCTGACGACCTCAAAGGCTGGCTATTAATTCTCGTATTGCTCGCAATTGTTACGATTATTACGTTGGCAATCGCATCGCGCAAAAAACTTCGCATGCTGCTAAGTATGATGTTGGTTCCGCTTCTAGCGCTTATTCTCCTTTCGATGCCACCGCTCGCGCCAATGTTTGTTACGCGCTATATTCTATTCTCGATCGTTTCGATTTCGCTTGTTGCGGGCGTAGGATTAGTCCTGTATGTGCGCAGCTTGCCGAAACCGAAAGCTCGCTCGAAGCGAAAAACTGTCATCTTCCGCGCACTTAGCGTAAGCGCCGCAGTTCTAGTATTGGTAGGCACTAGCGCAGCTGGTATTTCTTCGGTCTATACGACAGGGAATTACAATTTTAATAGCAATACCAAATCCGCAAGCAAAGAACTCTACGATACGATTGTTACTTTAGATAATAATAGACATCTCGCAATCATCTGTGCTTCGCCATGGGTATACTTTGACATGTCATTCTATTCCACAAAAGAGAACTCCGTCTACTTCATGAATGAGACGACTAAGTATGACATGGGCTCGCTCTATCCACTTCGTGATTCTTACACTAATCGCATCGACGATTTGGACGCGTTTATCGCTAAGCGTGATAGCTTCTGGTATATCACTTCAATCGACGAAAATGGCGAATTGGAAACAACTTTCCCACGCGACGATTGGCGCATTGAAGAATATACGATGTCTAAGTTTAACGATTTTAGTGATACCTACGCCATCGTGAAGATGGTCAAAGAGTGATATAATACTCCCTAGAGTCGGGGCGTGGCGCAGCTGGTAGCGCGCGCGGTTCGGGACTGCGAGGTCGCCCGTTCGAATCGGGTCGCCCCGACCATTTTATTTAGAAAAGAAAAACCGGTCGCCTAATCGCGACCGGTATTTTGAATCCCCCATTCCTCGAATACTTTGTTGATCTGTCCCGCATTCATGCCGAGTCTGCGTCTAAACGAAACGCGCAAGAACTCGTTCGGATAGCGTACTTCGTACGGCCATTCGCAGAGAATATTGCAGTATTCTTCGGCGGTTAAATCGGCATCAATCATAGCAGCCAGGTGATAGGGTCTTCCTTCCTTGTCCTCGAGGACATGGAACTCGTAATGCGGTCCGGAGTATGAGTACTCGGAACGGTCGGCAGCATACTTCAGTTTTCGCTGTTCTTTGAGCGCTCGCTCAAACCAGTCCCAACGATGGCAGCGTGTGCCATTGTTAAATCCGAGGATATATAACAGAAAATCGTTCGGATGTTTAGGGAAGTGCATTTCGGAAATCTCCGGCATTCCGCCGCCGCAGATAACCAAAAAAGCATCGCCAGCTTTAACATTCTTGCATATTGCTACCTCTTCGCCACGCCAGTAGAGATGTAAAACACCCGCCTCGGAATCATAGCTATAATCCGTCGAACGAGAATCTCCCAAGCGCATTTTTCCGACGCCAAAATCGCCGATGAAAATCTTGTGTTTCGCCATGAACCTCACCCCTTTCTTTTTGTGGGCAAAACATCGAGTTTCTAGGGAATAAAAAGTGCACTCCTATTGAGTTTATTATATAATAGATATATTGATTTTTATAGGAGTGTACTGTGCCAGAATACAAGAATACTGCCGGCAAGAAAAAACCGCAGAAACAGAATAAAATTTTAAACTTCTTCAGACTAGCTATCTTTTGGGTAATTGTCCTATTTTTGGGTAGCGCAATCTTCACTAGCCTCACCGGTGACGGCTACGGCAAAAACGAAGAACGCACCATTACTGAAATTCTTAGCTATGCCAAGGAAGAGAAACTCGAAAAAATCGAGGTTACCGGCAACGATTTGAAAGTTACCGCCAAGGATAACGTCGATCTTCCAAAAGTCATGATTTCTCGCAAGGATGGTTCTGGCACCCTCCAGGAGCAGGGCTTCGAAGAAGTAATCAACGAAGGTAAAGTTGCTATCGAAATCAAAGACGATACTGATGTTTTCGGCGCCATTATGGATGTCGCACTCCTTGTTGTCCCTATCATTCTTATCATCGGCTTCTTGGTCTTCATGATGCGTCAAGCGCAGAGCATGAACAATCAGAACATGGGCTTCGGTAAAGCTAAGGCTCGCCTTTATGGCAACGAAAAGAACAAAGTTCTCTTTACTGATGTCGCCGGTAACGAAGCTGCCAAGCAGGATCTTTCCGAAGTTGTCGACTTCCTAAAGAACCCAAAGAAATACGAAAAAGTTGGCGCTAAGATTCCGCGCGGCGTTCTTCTCGCTGGTGATCCGGGTACTGGTAAAACTCTCATGGCACGCGCCGTTGCTGGTGAGGCTGGCGTTCCATTCTTCTCAATCTCCGGTTCTGAATTCGCAGAAATGTTTGTCGGTGTTGGCGCATCTCGCGTCCGCGATCTCTTCGCAAAGGCAAAGAAAAACGCTCCAAGCATCATCTTCATCGATGAGATTGATGCTGTTGCTCACAAACGCGATGCTCGTGGTGGCGCAGGCCGCGAAGATGAACAGACTCTTAACCAGATCCTCGTCGAGATGGATGGTTTCGACAACGAAACTGGCGTCATCGTGATTGCTGCAACTAACCGCGTAGACATGCTTGATAAGGCGCTCCTTCGCCCAGGCCGCTTCGACCGCCACGTCAATGTTACGCTCCCAGAGCGCAAAGATCGTATCGAAATTCTCAAGGTTCACTTCAAGAACAAGCCAGTTGCAGAAGATGTCGATATTAACGCGCTTGCTGCAAAGACCGCCGGTTCTAGTGGTGCAGATCTCGCAAACATCGCAAACGAAGCTGCCATCGGCGCTGCTCGCAATAACCGCAAAGAGATTACTAATGCTGACGTAACTGAAGCTTTTGAACGTGTTGCTATTGGCCCAGAACGCAAGTCCAAGGTCATGAACGAGCAAGAGCGTAAGATTACTGCTTATCATGAAGCTGGTCACGCAATCGTTGGTCATGTCCTTCCGGATTCTGATCCAGTTCACAAAGTTACTATTATCCCACGCGGTCGTACTGGTGGTGTTACTTGGTTCCTTCCTCCAGAAGATCGCAGCTACAAGAGCGTCTATGAATTGAAAGATGTTCTCGCTCGCGCAATGGGTGGTCGTGTTGCTGAACGCATTATCCTTGGTGCTGATGGTATTACTACTGGTGCTAGCTCCGACCTTCAGCATGTTGCTGAACTCGCTCGCGAGATGGTTGCCGAAGAGGGCATGGGTAGCAAACTTCGTGATCAGGTTTTCAATACCAACGAAGTAAACTTCTTCGGCGATCGTGCAAAAATCTATTCCGAAAAGACTGCAGAGATTATCGATGCAGAAATTGAGGCTCTTAGCAAAGAAGCTAACGCTCGTGCTGAAGCAGTTCTTAAAGCTAACCGCAAATATCTCGATGCGCTCGCTACTGCTTTGCTCGAAAAAGAAACTCTCGAAGAAAAAGAAGTTGCTGCGATTCTTAAGGGTTCTTCCTTGCCAACTGCCGCTAAATTACACGACTAAAAACTGGTATAATAATTACAGTTATGAAGAAGCGCAAACTACTACATTTTCGTTCAGTCGTTTCGCTCGCCAATACTAAGCTATCGGTTAAGACCGCGGCCATTGTGATTGCGAGCTCTACGCTCATCTCGGCTTTGCTTGGTATTTTCCGCGACCGCTGGCTTAATACGATGTATTACGATACCTATCCAGCTGGTCTCGACGCATACACTGCAGCTTTTACGGTTCCAGATTTCTTATTCTTCATTATTACTTCTGGTGCGCTTGCTGTTACTTTCGTACCAGTCTTTAACCAGCGCCTCGTCAACGGTAATAAAAAATCCGCTTGGGAACTCAGTACTAGCACGCTAAACTTTCTCGCGTTAATCAGCCTCGTTGCTTCTATCCTTATTATGATTTTTGCTGATCCACTCGTCCGCTACATTGTCGCGCCGGGCCTTAATGAATCCGCAATGTCTCTAGCTATTAACATGATGCGCGTGATTGCGATTAACCCATTCCTATTCTCGATCTCTACTGTGCTATCCAGTATGCAACAGGCTGTCGGACGCTTCATTTTCTATTCGCTCGCGCCGGCACTTTATAACATTGGTATTATCGTCGGTATTCTTGTCTTTACGAACGGCATTAATATCTTCGGCGTGCAGATTTTCGAAGGTGGCATCATGGGTGTCGCACTTGGCGTGGTCTTCGGTGCGCTTTTGCAGCTAGCAACTAGTATTATTGGTCTCGTCGGTCTCGGCTTCGATTATAACTTCAAGATTTCTTGGAAGAACCAAGGTTTCCGCACGGTGCTCAGACTTCTCCCGTCTCGTTCTGCAGACCAGGGCATCGATTATGTTATGAGCATTATCAATACTAACCTCGCATCCCGCATGGGCGAGCAGTCGATTCGTGCTTATCAGCAGGCATCCAGTCTTCACTCTATGCCAGTCAACCTCATTGGTGTGGCAATTTCTACCGCTTTCTTCCCAAAGCTTAGTGAAGAAGCTGGTCGTAAAAACGATACTAAGTTCCGCGAGACTTATCGCGAAGCGCTCAGTACAATTATTCTTATTTCGATGCCGATCGCAATCATTGCGTTCTTTACGCGCGGCTACGTCGTAAACTTCATTAAGAACGGTGGTGACCCAAAGATTGCTAGTGTTCTCGGTGCCTTCATTGTCGCAATTATTACGCAGTCGCTTTATCACATCGTGGCGCGTGGCTTTTATGCCAAGCAGAATGCGAAGACCCCGCTCATTGTTTCTATCGCTGCTTTCGTTGTTCAGGTAGTTGCCGCATTACTGCTTAGCTGGTGGGGCTTTGGCCCAGAAGGCCTCGCATACGCATGTAGCATTTCTGCTGTCTTCGAGGTTGGCGTCTTGCTAATTATTCAGAATAAAGAAGGTGTCTTGCTCGATCGCGTATTCTGGATTACTGCTTTCAAAATGACTATCGCGGCCGGTATTGCCGGTGCTGTCTCCTATGTTCTTACCAAGCTTCTCCCACTACGCGCAACGGACAACTCCTTCCTCGCAACTTTCCCGAAGTTCGTCGTAATCGCCGGTTCTAGCCTTATCCTTTACATTATTATTTGTGCAGCTCTCAGAGTTAAAGAGGTCAAACCATTCATTGACCGCTTCAACAAAATCGTTTTCAGAAACGTTAAACCAAAAGATAGCAAATAATTACTTATTCAAATGTTTGCGTGCTACGTCGGTCGCGATGCGGCCTTTTGGCGTGCGCTGAATCATGCCGAGACGCATGAGGAATGGCTCGTAATAATCTTCAATCGTGGAAGCCTCGTCGCCGGTTAGGGCAGCGATAGTGTTCAGACCGACTGGTTTGTCGCCGTACTTATCAAGCATCAAAGAAAGCATATTGCGGTCTGCTGGATCAAGACCGAGTTCATCGATTTCTAGCATCTGTAGAGCAGATTTTGCGGTTGGAACGTCAATAATTCCGTCGCCATTCACGTCTGCATAATCACGCACGCGCTTGAGTAAGCGGTTTGCAATACGTGGCGTCAAACGGGAGCGTTGTGCGAGTAATTTTGCTGCGTCTGGCTCAATTTTTGCTTCGAGCAAGTTTGCGGAACGCTCAATAATCTTCTGAATGTCATCCTCGCCGTAGTATTCTAGGCGGTAACTGTGACCGAAGCGGTCGCGTAGCGGAGCAGCCAAATTACCGGTCTGCGTTGTGGCGCCAATCAGGGTAAAATGAGGCAAATCTAGCTTCACACTACGGCCGGCTGGGCCCTTACCGATTACGATATCGAGCTTATAATCTTCCATCGCGGAGTAGAGAATTTCCTCAACTGCGCGGCGAAGGCGATGGATTTCGTCAATGAACAAAATGTCACCATCCGTTAGATTCGTAAGGATACTTGCAAGGTCGCCCGCCTTCTCAATCGACGGGGCGGAAGTGGCACGAAAATTAGCGCCCATCTCATGTGCGATTACGCCGGCCATTGTGGTTTTGCCGAGACCAGGAGGGCCGTAAAGCAAAATGTGATCCAGTACGTCGCCACGTTTCTTGGCAGCATCAATTGCAAGCTTTAAGTTCGTCTTGAGGCGTTTCTGACCAATGTATTCTTCGAAGTTCGTTGGACGCAACGAAAACTCAACGACGTTCTCCTCGGCGTCGTCTTCATGAAGGCTAGTATCAATTACGCGCTCAATTGCCATAGGTCTATTATAGCATCTGGCGCTTATCTGTTAAAATAGTAAGAAAAGGAGGCTCATGGCAGAAATTAAAGGCACTAAAACCGAGAAAAATCTTAACACCGCTTTTGCGGGCGAATCGCAGGCGCGCGTAAAATATCAGTTCTATGCAAGCAAGGCAAAGAAAGAGGGCTACGAGCAGATTGCTGCCATCTTCCAAGAAACTAGCGACAATGAAAAAGAGCATGCCAAGATTTGGTACAAGCTGCTTCATGACGGCGTCGCCGATACGATGACTAACCTCAAAGATGCCGCTGACGGCGAGAACTACGAGTATACCGATATGTATGCTAAGTTTGCTGCCGAGGCGCGCGAAGAGGGCTTCAATGAAATCGCCGAACTCTTCGAGAAGGTTGGTGAGATTGAGAAGCATCATGAAGAACGCTATCGCAAACTTATCGAGAATATCGAAAAGGGTATGGTCTTCAAGGGCGACGGTGTGACCGTTTGGAAGTGTCGCAACTGTGGTTACATTCACATTGGCGATTCCGCTCCGGAGGTCTGCCCAGTCTGCAACCACCCTCAGTCTTACTTTGAAATTCAGGCGGAAAACTACTAAAAATGTCTCGTCGCGCACGCTATCGTATGCGACGAATCTGCGCGGCGTTAATCGTCGCGCTAGCTTTTGCTGCCTTCATTCTTGCCAATCCGAAGGCTTACGAATATGCGAGCTTGCTCGGTTTTACTGGCGATAATCTCCCGGACTATAAAGCAGAGCAGAGCGAGGCCGACTCGCTGCTCGCCAAAGATGTACTCGAAAATCTTGCCGTCAAAGACAAAGATACCGAGCATAAATACTACCGCAAGCAATTCTATGATAACTGGTCTATTACAGCTAGCGGCTGCAATACGCGTGAAGCAATTCTTGCACGCGACCTCACGAATGTCGAGCTAAAACCTGGCACCTGCAAGGTCGCTTCCGGTACGCTCATTGATCCATACACGGGCAAAACTATCCAGTTCGAACGTGGCGAGAATACTTCTAGCGCCATTCAGATCGACCACGTCGTAGCTCTCAGCAATGCTTGGTCTACCGGTGCCTTTCAGCTCGATGCGGACACGCGCCTTGCTATTAGCCAAGATCCACTTAATCTCCTCGCCGTCGACGGCCCGGCTAACCAAGAGAAATCTGATCAAGCGGCAGATACTTGGCTGCCAAGCAACGAAGCCTTCCAATGTCAGTACGTTGCGCGCCAGATTTCTGTGAAATATAAATATAAACTTTGGGTTACTCCAGCCGAAAAACTTGCCATGCAAAAAGTCCTCGCGACTTGCCCAGATGAGCCTACTCGAGGACTAGAAAATCACTGACTTTATAGTCGTCACCGCTGACTGCGACGGCTGCTAATTGCGCACCGGCGCCAGGATGATCCTGTAAGTAGAGCTCCGCCGCAAAGCGCATCTGCTCTAGTTTTTTAGGCGTAATCGCGTCCAATCCGCTCCCGTCGTGGCGATATTTTACTTCCGTAAAATAAAAATCATTACCAATTTGGGAAACAATATCAATTTCGCACCACTTTGTTTTCCAGTTTCGCGCAATAATCTTATGGCCGTGAGCTTCTAAGTAGCGCACTGCCGCGCCCTCGCCATTACGGCCGGCAGAAATATTCTGAGCTAGCTCGGCAACCGGGCGAAAGCTCTGGCGATGTTCTTCGCAGGGGCCATATTTTTCTAGTGCCTCGCGATGCAGGGCTGTGCCATATCCGACATGCTTCTCGAATCCATAGTTAGGGAAGCGCTCAGCAAGTTCAATCATGTAGTGGTCGCGTGCGACCTTTGCGATAATTGATGCCGCTGAAACCTCTGGCACGAGCAAATCCGCCTTTGGCTTTACGGTGACATATTTGCCGAGCGGGGTATCGCTAAGAAAGTTTATCGTTCCATCAATAATAATGCCGTTGAATTCTGCATGGGCAGCCTGGACCTGCTTGACTGCCTCGCGACAAGCTTTGCGCAGCGCCGCAGATAAACCAATCTTATCTAGCTCGGCGGCCGAAACCCAGCCGAGTCCACAAAAAGCCTTCTCGTGAATAATAGGCGCCAAAGCTTCACGTTTTTTCGGCGTCAGCTTTTTGCTGTCCGTCAAACCCTCAATCGGTTCGCGCAAAACGCACGCGCCCACAACAAGAGGCCCCGCCCAGGGGCCTCTGCCGACTTCATCTATACCAAGTAGCTTTTTCAAGCTTAAGCTTCCGCTTTTTCTTCAGTTGCTTCTGCAGCTTCTGCTGGAGCCTCAACTGGAGCTTCTTCTTCAGCTGGAAGTTCGTTCACTGCGTGGCGATCGAAATCCTTCTGAGTAAGACGTGCGGATTTACCGGAACGCTCGCGGAGGTAGCGAAGGTTGTTACGGCGGACTTTACCGCGGCGGACAATCTCGACCTTTTCGACGAGTGGGCTGTGCATCAAGAAGCTCTTCTCGACACCAACACCGGAGGTTACTTTACGAACAACGATACGCTCAGTATGGGAAGCTTTGCGGTCAACACGGATAACGGTGCCTTCAAAAACCTGAATACGGAACTTATCGCCTTCCTTAATTTTCTGAGATACGCGTACGGTATCACCAGAACGGACGTCAATGACGGCCTTTTTCTTCTGGGCATCACCCACCATTTTGAGTAATTCAAACGACATATTCTTACCTTTTATATTAAAAACTTTCCTCATTTTAGCATATTTTTTGCTATTTGAAAAGGGTAGAAGTGCTATTTTGTATCAATAAATAATTATCGACAAATTATAATGATTATGCTTTAATATAGATAAGCTTTTACGTAAAAATAAAAAGGTCAAAAATGAAGCGTTTCAAAAACAAGAAATCTCTTGCCATTGCTGGCGTAGCGGTGGCTATTCTTGCTATCGCAGGAACTATAGCATATAACCAAGATTCTATGTTCTTCGCCAACCTATTTCATGTTGGTAGTGACATGTCTGAGTTTACGGAGGTATTTGAGTCTCCAGATAACTGGTCGCCATGCACCGAAACGCCAAAAACCGCAATCGCTACAAACAAAAATAGCACTCCGCGTTATGTTCGCATGAAAATCACGGAATATTGGCGCACCGCAAATAGCGCCACGCCAGAATCCGACCATGAAACGACTGACCTTCCTTTGACCTGGAATGACGAAGGAACTGAAAAGCATTATGCAGTCATTAATACTCAGAATGACGAAAAATGGTCCCTTGCTGGCGATGGTTGGTATTATTACGACCATGCTCTAACAGAAAACGAATCGACTTTATCACTTCTCAAGTCCGTCACTTTTAACTGCGAAGTGAATACCGTTGGCGAATTTCGCTATTCGGTTGATGGCAAGAGTGGGGAATCTGTCCCAAATGAATATGCCGGCGCAAAATATCATCTTTATATAACTTTCCAGATGAGCGCGGAACCTCTAGGACCTGAAGGTCATATAGCAAACTGTGATCATCCGACCGAGCTATATGACATTATTGCATGCTTGACTAACGGTCCAGATAGTGAACTTAACTTTAGCAGCGTCGCTACTGGCGCGACGAATGATGACGGGACCTTCACGGGCACGAATGGCTTCGGTGTTAATACTGTCGACGCTCATAAAAATGACGAATATCCGGTCTATTACTATCGCGGCAATGTTGCCACGAATCATGTCTTATTCGGCGGAAACTGCTGGTCTATTGTCCGCACGACTAGCACTGGCGGCGTAAAACTATTATTCGATGGAAAAACCAGTACTAACTCCTGCGCTCAGGATTACGATTCGCGCAATAATTATTACTATCCGTATATTAGCGGCAACTTCTCACCAATCTTCTCGACGACTTCCGATAATAATTTCCAATATTTTGGCTACATGTATGGCAATTCTAGCGATTACGGTAATCACAGAACGGAGGAGTTTCATTACTTTTCGCCAAATAGTACTACCTATTTCGGCAAAGGCGTGGAATGGAATGGTAGCTCTTATGAGCTAACGGATTATATTGAAGTGACCGCTAGTAACTATGAGTCCAAATTGCCTGAAATATATAGCAAATATCATTATCGCTGTATGGATGCCTTCTCGCGCCAAAACTGTTCGCAGGTTTACTACGTCTACATGCAGAACGTATTCGGAAATTACCGCGTAAATGGCAGTGATCCTTTCCGCGCTTTGTTGCTTAAGAACGGCGAAAAATACGAAGATGTTATAGGGCATTCTTTGAACAATATTAATAGCTCTAGTATCAAAACGAAAATCGAGAACTGGTATGCCAATGGTGATAGCTATACAATTGGCACTCTTTCTAATAATCAGAGCAAATTAGAAGATACAGTGTTCTGCAGTGATACCACATTGACAAACACTGCAATCAAAGATCCTAACACGGACGTGAGCAAGGAAATGGCGCTATATCTCGGTGCCGCTAAACGCCTCACGGTCCCGTCATTGACCGGAGTTGGCTCTGTACAACCTTCTGTTGATTGTGCTAAGTCGCGCGACTCATATACTGCAAATGCGGCGAACGGAAATGGCGCTCTTGATTATCCAGTCGGCCTTCTGACTGCAGATGAAGTCGTATATGCAGGTGCTACACCATTCAAGACTTTATTGGATGACTATAGCGACACTAATGCAATCAGTAATGAGACTAACCAAAAAAGCTACGTATACTTTGGTGTCGTGAGCGACTACAATAACATATGGACCATGACGCCAGCTCTCTCCAACAACATGGCATTCAGGTGGTACGCCTACAGTAGCAGGGGCTATCTCAGACCATTTAGCTATATGAATTCGAGTGAAATTCGTCCAGTCGTATCGCTTAAGCCTGGCACTGTAGTATCTAGCGGTAACGGTAGCGCTGCCACGCCTTACGTTATTGAATAAGAGTGGATGCTATAATTGAATTATGATAGCTCATCTTAAAGGTATTTTGACCGAGAAATTCGCAAATTCTGTAATTATTGATGTTAATGGTGTCGGCTACGAAGTGGCTCTTAGCCAAATTGATTTCGATAGCCTAAACCTCGATGATGAGGTGAAACTCTATACTTATCATCATGTGCGCGAACAGGCTGAGGAGCTCTTTGGCTTCACTAGTCTCGCCGCCAAGAAACTCTTTGAACTATTAATCTCCGTTCAGGGTGTTGGCCCAAAGGCTGCTATGGCAATCCTTAGCCTCGCTCCAGCCGAAGAGGTCCGCAATGCCATTGCTAATGCGGATGCTGCCTATGTCTCCAAGGCTAGCGGTGTCGGCAAGAAATCTGCCGAACGCGTTATTGTCGATCTTCGCGACAAAGTCGGCCTTCCGACTTACTATGGCCGCAAAAATGAACCTCAAACCGCTTCGAAACCGCTTGAAAACGACGAGGCGCTCGACGCCCTTATGGCACTCGGCTTGACTCTTGCAGACGCTACCAAAGCGCTTGAAAATGTTGACCAAAACCTCAGTGTCGAAGAGCGCATTCGTGCCGCTTTAAAGAACCGCTAACGGGGGTAGAAAAAACTTATGCTTGAAACGTTCTTCAAGCTTTGATACAATGATACTCGTTGCTCTGGGAACGTGTGTATTATCCAACATGTTTGGGGAAATAGTCGTAAAGAGCGATGGCTCTACTAGTTTTATGGGAAACTAATAAAAGAAGTAGGGCAATATTACTAAGCAGGAGAAACCATGAAAAAGCGTAACCGCAAGGGGACGCTCCAAGTGGACGCACTTCACTGGAACGAGTTTATCGAGATCTAGTGAGCGCACAAAAATAACCGCAGTTGAGAGCGGTTATTTTTTATTCCAAATTATTCTTCGGTCTTTTCTTCTTTAGTCTCAGTACCTTCGAGTGGCCCGGTTTTCTGGCCAGCTTCTTCGAGTTTCTTGTCGAGCAATGCTTTGATATTCTTTGCGGTATCGTCAGAAGAGCTGCCCATCTCGACTTTTTCGCCGTTCACCATAACGGTTGGCGTTGCGTCAACCTTGTCGCGATTACGGCCGAGGTTCTTGTCGAAGTCAATTTTCTTCTGAACATTAGCGTCATTCAAATCTTTCTTAAACTTCTCGATGTCACCTTTGCCGTCGCTAACCTTGTTGAAGATGTTTGCGTAGATATTAGTGCGTTTCTCGGTGTCGAAAATGCTAATCCAGTCAGCGCGATTGTCGTACATAGACTCGACCATTTCCCAATAGTAGCCCTGATAGCCTGCTGCCTCAGCCGCGGCGGAAGCAGAGCGTGCGTTCTGGTGGCCATTAATAGGATAGTTGCGGAAGATGAAGCCTACGCGATCGCCGTACTGCTTATAAATTTCGCTGACCTTTGGCATGATTGTTGCGCAGCCAGGACACTGTAAATCGGCGTATTCTACCAAGATAACCTTGGCATCTTCGGCGCCACGGTAATGGTCGCCAATGTTACCATTATTCTCACTTGCCTCGATGCGCTTAGTGGTGTCGTAACCGTTAGTATTAACGCCTGGATTAAGGGATGTCCAAACTGCTAGACCGCCTACGGCAAGCAATAGGGCAATAATAATAGCAATAGTAGTCTTATTCATGTATATAATTATAGTATGTTCTATAACTTCTTGCATAAGTTTCTAAAGATACCAATTACGATGCGTGTTCGTTATGACCATTGCCTCGTTAAAAATCCGGAATATACAGTAGTTTTTCTTCACGGTATTGCCTCTAGCTATGCTACTTGGCACGAAGTTTTGCCGCCCCTCGCAAAAGATAAAGATTTAAGCAAAATCCGTTTTATTGCTTTGGACCTCATTGGCTTCGGCAAGTCCGAGAAGCCTGATTGGTATGGCTATGATTATGCTAGCTACCGTAAGACGATTACGCGCACGCTCAAGAAGCTCAAAGTTCGCACGCCAATCATTCTTTGTGGTCATTCTATGGGCTGCCTTATTTCTATCGATTACGCTACTAATGGCGACCGCCTAATCGACCAGCTAATATTGATTTCGCCGCCAATTATCAAGGGCAGCGAGATTGCTGGTTTTCAGGATCAAATCTATACCAAGCTTTACGGCGAGCTTCGCAATCATACCGGCGCTAAACCTGTTGCCATCATCGCAAGCTTCGTGGATGCGCTTTCTAGTTTTGAAAAACGCAGCCTTAATACGATTGCTTTCCGCAAAACGATGGACAATATTATCCTCAATAAAGACAACTACGGCATGGCGACTAGCCTCAAGATTCCAATGGAAGTCATCCATGGCCGCTTCGATCCGCTTGTAATCGGCGCCAACCTCAAGAAAATTGCTACTCGCAATTCTCATTTTCATCTCACTGAGACTTTTGGTGGCCACGATATGCTTGGCGCTAAGGCGAAGAAAATCGACAAAATCTTCAAAGACACCATGCTCCGCCTGCTACTCCAGTCGGATTTATGATAAAATAAGCATATGCAACATGGGTTGGGCATTAGTATTAACGAAATTAACGACCGCATAAGATTCTGCAATTATCTCGCGGTTGCTCAGATTTTTTTGCAGGATAATTTCTTGCTTAATCGCCCACTCGAATTCTCGGATATTAAGCCACGTCTTCTTGGCCACTGGGGCTCTTGCCCAGGCATCAACATTGCCTACGCCAACCTCAAGGCGCGTTTTCCGCACATGCAGTTTATCCTTGGTCCTGGCCATGGCTTTCCGGCTCTCCAGGCTAACCTTTTCTATGACGGCGATCTTCAGGAATACTATCCGGACGCTACCCACAATCTTCATGGCATCGAATATGTTTGCAAGAACTTCTCTTGGCCATATGGTTTTCCGTCGCACTCTAGCCCAATGACGCCAGGCGTGATTGCTGAGGGTGGGGAACTCGGCTATTCCTTAGCTACTGCCTACGGCGCTGCGCTCGGCCGTCCAGATAAATTCATCGCAGTTCTCATCGGAGACGGCGAGCTCGAAACGGCTACCGCTCTCGCCAGCCTCAACCTTAATAAGCTACTCAATTCCGACGGCAACGGTCATGTTTTACCAATCCTTCATTTGAATGGCTACAAGATTTCCGCACCGACTATCTATGGCCGTAGCAGTGAGCGTGAATTGCTTCAGCTCTTCCGCGGCTTTGGCTATGACCCAATTATCGTTGATGGCACCAACACAGAAGAATTCCAATATGCACTTGATGATATAAAACCAAATACTTTCATCATCATGAAGACGCCAAAAGGCTATACTGGTCCACGCGAGGTTGACGGCATTAAAGTCGAAGGTAACTGCGCTGCGCATCAGGTGCCACTCCCGAACGCGAAGACTGACAAAGAGCAGCTAAAAATGCTCGAAGATTGGTTGAAATCCTATAAATTTAAGGAGCTCTATGAGAGATTTGCCTACGAGAATTGATAATCCTGGCGCCGAACAGGGCTCTAGTGCCCAGATTTTTGGCGAATGTGTCCGCGACGAAATGTATCGCTACAAGGATTTCTACTTCTTCTCGCCAGATGAGACTACTTCAAATCGCCTTTCTGCTGTTTATGAGGCTTCCGATCGTGCCTGGACTCGCAGGGTAGAGAAGTGGGATAAGAGCCTCGCGCCGAATGGCCGCGTCGTTGAAATGCTTTCCGAAAACACCCTTTTTGCTGCACTTGCTGGTCATATTCTTAGTGGCGGTCGCGGCTGCATGACGTCATACGAAGCATTTTTGCCTATCGTTTCTTCGCAGCTCGACCAACATCTCAAATTCCTCAAGCAAAGCAGCGAATTTGAATGGCGCAAAGATGTCGAAGCGCTCAATATCCTCTCAACTTCTTGCTGGCAGCGCCAGGATCATAATGGCTACACGCATCAGAATCCAGCTCTTATTTCCAGTGTTCTATCTAAGCCATCTAATCGCGTAAACTGTTTCTTCCCGGTCGACGACGTTGCTGCTGCAGCTACCTGGGAATACATGAGCCAATCTAAGAATGTTGTAAATCTTACAACATTTAATAAGAACCCACAGCCTCGCTGGATTGATATCAATCATGCGCGCTATCAGCTCGGCGACGGTCACGGCTGTTCGATTTATCAGTTTGCTTCCGACGAGGATCCAGATATCGTCGTCACGGCGATCGGCGACATTCCGACCAAAGAAGCGCTCGAGGGCATTAAGCTTGCTAAGGCTGAAGCGCCAGATCTCAAGGTTCGCTTTGTCGGCATTACCGCGCTTTCTTATGCTGCCATTGGTACGACCGAAAACAAACTTCTTCCGCACGACTTCGACGATGTCTTCACGCGTAGCAAGCCTATCGTTATTAACTTCCATGGTTATCAAGAAACTATCCGCGCGATCTTCTCGCACTACGCTAACCCAATTCGTCTTTCAATCCATGGCTACGAGGACCAGGGAAGCACGACTTCGCCTCTGGACGAGCTCGCTCGCAACCATTGTTCGCGCTATGATATTGCCGCTGACATTCTCGAGCGTTCCGGTCACTATGGTCACACGCGTAAATTTGAAGATTTAATTATAGAAAATGCTCATTTTGCTAATTTGACTGGACTAGATAAATAAAAATGCTTATGGTAAAATTTTAATTATGAATGAGGGTGAGAATTCTAGCATGCCGCAATCTCCTAATTTTTCGTCCCCGAATATCTCTGCCGGTGGTGTTCAGCCGAGCTTTCCTACTAATACGGAACCAATTCAGCCTGCTATTACCAGCACTGATGTAGCTGCTATGTCCGGCACTGGTGCCGGCGCCGTTGCTGCCGCTGCTGCCGCATTGCCAGAGAATGACGCTCCAGCAACCATCAGCTCTAGTCCTGCTGCCGCACCAGTTAGTACCGCTCAGCGTTCCCGTTTCAATTTCGGCGCAAATCGTTTCCATGCAAAAGAATCTCAGCCTGCAGCACCTACCTTTGCTGGCGCTCCAGATTATTTCAATCAGGCTGCTGGCGACATTTATCTCGAGAATGAATATCAAGAGAATAAGGGCAACAAGAAAAAACTTATTTTCATTATTGCTGGCGTCGCCGTCGCCGCGATCGCTGTATTATGTCTAGTTATCTTTGGTATCAGTCCATCCACTCCAAAAAATAACGTCGAGGTCGCAGAGGGTATCTTTAATGCGCAGGACGTAAAAGCTGTAGCTCAGATGGAGACCCTATATCGTCATGTAATTACTAACGAATCAAAGAGCGCTGACGTAATTAATCTTGAAGGCAAGGATAAGCTAGTAAAAGGCTCCCAGGCTTACAGGCGCATTCTAGACGAGTTGTCGAAGAATAAAGACGCCGTTAAATCGATCACTAAAGACGTCGATATCAATGGTCTCGTTAATACCATGAACGCTACGATCTCTATTTACGAGAAATCAAGCGAAGAATTATCGGCAGTAGTCGACTCATTGGCGAATAATAATGATGATTATGAAAGCAAGGTTAGCGGCGACGCGAAGACTTCCGCTCAGGCCTATGTTAAGGCTTATAGAGAATACGAAAAGAATGCAAAAGAGAAGAAGAACTGCAAGAAAACCAACGATACTTCAGTGTCTGATGTGTGCGATGGTTACGACGATGCTCTAAATAAGAATCACTCTATCATGAAGAAGAGTTCCTTGGCGCGCGATATTCTCGTCGGCAATAATAAAGAGACGCTAGAGAATAATGTAGTTTCAAAGAAAATCAGCAAAATATATTCGGCGTTAAATACGAATAAGCAAAAGAAAGATAAGCAGCAAGATGAAGAAATTAAGTAAGACTCTACGCAGGACGTTAATGGTTGCAGTTGCGGCAGTATTTCTTGCTTTTTCTTTTCCAATCGATGCATTCGCGGATCCGTATATCTACGGTACCTCGCAGAAGCCAAATGGCGTAAATTCCTCGGATATCGATGCGATTCACGAGGATCTCGATATTGAGGCTCGTGCTCAGGTAATCTGGAACACCCTCAGAAAGTGCGTTAAGGGCTCTTATGAAGAGCGCGATACGGACTTTAACCCGGCTGATATTCCAGACGATGACGACTTCTTTGATTATTCTAGAGACGTCAGAGGCGTAGTCGCGGTCTCGACTGGTTATTGGCTAGAAAACAAAGTTCAGGGCAACGGCGGCGATGATGGTGCTATCTACTGCCGCCAGGGTAATAACAAGATTTTGTTCTTGGCTGCTGATGTTATGAACGAGGCTCTCCAGAAACACGGCGAGAGTTTCGATTACAAGATGATTCTATGCAATGGTACTGACGACGGTATTATTCACTATAGAAAAGGTAATAACAGGTGTAACCCTACCCATGATACTGATAACTACGAGTTCGCTAGTGGTTGGAATACTCACCTAAAAAATCTTTGGGATCATGCTAGGGATGTGGCTGGCTGGGCGAAAGACTGGTCGCTGATAGGGAACTTCGGCGCTGATAACGGTCGTATTCTGTACGAGCGCGAGGCTGGTACTCGCTGTGGCAGCCAGGCTAGCGTTGCTGGCGGTAACGCCTTAGGTTATGCAGAAACTGCAAGCCAGAAGCCGTCTGGTTACTACTTTGATCCTGCCTTGGAGATTGTTGGTCAGGATGGTGGTCAAGCATTCGAATACTTCTCTGAAAACAACGAGATCGAGGAAGAATTCGTCGATCGCGATGATATTGACGACTGTGTAGACCTTATTACGCGCGCTAACAGCGATACTATCGTCGATAACTTTAGGGCAAAAGTCTTTGCGACATTTAACGATCGCTGTCGCAACTTCTATCAGAATATTGTTGATACTGATAGCAATGTTTCGGATGATACGAAGTCGGAATTCAAGGCGATCAAGGACGCTGATGATGCAGCTATCGCCGCTAGACCACAGAACAGTGGCTTGGATAGATCATCTTATAAGTTCCTCCAAGATAAGGACGACCCAAACGATCCGACAGATACCTTGGATATGGAATGTATCGATATCGATGGTCTCTTGCACCCAGAACAGGCCGACGACCAATCGTATGCCGATGATGCGGCTCAGGAAATAAACGAACAGGAACCTGACTGTTATACGAACGCTGGCTCTCTTGGTTGGGTCCTTTGTCCAATCATCGATCAGGGCGGTAAGTTCGTCACGATGATTTACGAAAAGATGATCGAGCCATTCTTGGTCTTGGATTCCGGTCTATTTACTAGAGGTACAACTGGAGGTGACGCAACTTATGATGCCTGGACGCAGTTCCAGACCTATGCGAACGTGGTATTTATTGCAATGTTCTTGTTCGTCATCTTCTCGCAGCTCACTGGCTATGGCATCGACAACTATGGTATTAAGAAAATCTTGCCTAAGTTGATTGTTGCAGCAATCTTGATTAACCTTTCCTACATCATCTGTCAGGCAGCCGTCGATATCGCGAACATTCTTGGCTACGGCATGAAGAGCATCCTCGACGGTATCGGCACGGTCAAGATCGACACAATGACTCTTGCTGAAACTCCAAACTCGCATCCGATCATGGCGGGAGGTGCTACTGCAATCTTGGTTGGCTTGGTCGCGCTTATTACGATTCCGGCCATCCTATCTCAGGGTACTGCAATCCTAGTCCCAGTCTTCATTGCCATTATCGGTATCGTTATCGCAGTCTTCACGCTCTTCTGTTTGCTCGCAGTTCGCAAAGCCTTCGCGGTTGTCCTCGTCGTCATCTCGCCAATGGCCTTCGTCTGCTACATGCTGCCGAATACGAAGAAACTCTTCGATAAATGGTTTACGGCCTTCAAGGGTACTTTGCTAGCCTTCCCGATCTGTAGTGCTATGGTCTACGGTGGCCAGGCAGTTGCGCGTATTCTCGTTCAGGCTTCCGGCGGTACTAACATGCCATTCCTCGTCGTCCTTTCTGCAGCAGTTATGAGCATTGCTCCAGTCTTCCTCATTCCTGGCACACTCAGGAAGTCCATGGGCGCAATCTCTGGCTTCATTAATGGCGCATCTAACCGTCTCAGTCATGCTGCTAAGGGTCGCGCAATGAACTCTCGTGGCATGAGATATCTACGCAACCAGGGCGACCAGCGTATGCAAGCTCGCCAGAACGAATTTAACCGTAAACGCGCTGCACGCACGGTCGGTAGATTTACCGATAAGAATGGTAGGGTCAACTATGGCAAGATGTCCGCATCACAGAGGCGCTCATTCGATATTGCACAGAATACTCTTGCCGCGCACGATATGGAGATGAAGCGTGGCTATGCAAGCCAGCTCGAAAATGCCGATCAGTCGGATGCAGTAAGTCTCCTCCATGGCGCTGTCAGAGGGAAAAATGTCGATATGAACGCTGCTAGCGTGGCTATCGATAAGCTTGGCAAGCTCGATCAGGGCGAAATGCTCGAAGAGCTCGAGAAATTCACTTCTACCGAGGCATTCAGGAATATGAGTACTGTTGATCGCAACAAATTTATCAATACGCTTGCTTCTCAAAGTGGCAACACGGTTGCGAAAGCATACGCTAAAGTTCTTAACTCCAATCCTACGATGTCGCTCAAAAAAGCAATGGAAGGTTCACGCGGTGGTCTAATTGGCGAGAAGATACGCGATATGGATGACCAGACTATCCAGAACACCGATAAAGATGTCTTGCGCTATATGTCTGGTGGGCGCCACATGGGGCACGACAATGAGGAGTATGCGGCCAACTCTGCAGGCCTCGCCGATGCATTTAGCAATAGCCAGGTTGCAAATGCTATGACTTCCGAGAGCATGTCTGGTAAGATGAAGGATAACTTCAATAGTGTTATCGATCAGCGCGATTCCGGCTTGCTCGGTGTCGACGTAAAGGCAATCAAGAACACAGAACAGTTTACCAAGGCAGACGACTCTATGCTTAGCAAGGTTGAGGGTAAGATTGGCTCCGAGAAGATGGAAGAGTTCTACAAGAAGCATATGGACGAGTTGACTGCTTCTGGTAATGAGCAGGCTCTCCTCAAGGTCTCTGACTACAAGAAGAAGAAGTACGAGAATATAACTAAGACGTCACCTACTGCTTAATGCTATAAAAATCCGCCTGTATGGGCGGATTTTTTGAAGTTTGAGTTTAATTATTTTGTCGAGCGAATAACGTTCTCAAAGAGCATTGCTACGGTCAATGGGCCAACGCCGCCAATCTTTGGCGTAATCGTCAGATCGTCACGCTCAGTGCGGACATCTTCTGCAATATCGCCCTTAATGACGCCTTTTTCGCTTGCCGTGCCAGCGTCAACGACGACTGCGCCTTGCTTGAGCATCTCGGACGTAATCAAGCCTGGCTGGCCAGTAGCTGTTACGATAACATCAAAGTCCTTTAAACGCATTAAATCATCGCCGCGATGGAACATCTCGACGTCGTAATTGCTCTCGGTCCACATCTTGAGTAGTGGCGCGCCAACGAGTTTGCCACGTCCTACGACTGCGAGTTTTAGGGAAGGGAGCTCGATGCCGTAGCCGGTCAAAAGCCAGTGAATTGCCATGGCGGTTGCCGTATCGCGTTCGCCGCGCAAGCCATCGACATCCTTCTCGTTTGGGATTAACTGCAAAATCGATTCATCGCAGTGCTCGAGCGGGAGCTGAATAATAATGCCAGAAACATTAGCGTCCTCAGCTGCTTCGCGCACCATCTGCTCAGCCGTATCGGCAGTAAGCAAACGCTTCTCAACATCGATATGAATATCTGCGCCGTACTGCTCTTTAAGTGACATATACTTCGCGATAACTGGGCTATCATTGTCGTAGAAAATCACGAGCTTCGGGAATTTTTTGACAGCACGAAGCTGGCGCACCTGCTTTGCTTGGCGCTCCTTGATAAAACCAGCTAATTCGCGACCGTTTAATTCTTTCATTCTTCTCCTAGCTCCATTGGCTCTTGCTCGAGCTTGTAGCCAAATTTTTCGTAAACAATATCAACGATTTCGCCACGTGCTGCTGCGAGATCTGCATAACTGTGTGCATTTTCGTTGACTAATACTAGTGCGGCCTTATCCCAGACACGCATGCCATGGAAAGACTGACCTTTGAGGCCGGCGTTCTCAACTAGCCAGCCGGAAGGAATTTTGCCGCCATCCCAAACTGGAATGCCTTTGGCTGTAGCAACCTGAATGTCTTTTTCGGAATCCAAATAAACGTTCTTAAAGAAGCTACCGCTCGATGCGATTTCTGCTGGATCTGGCAACTTGCCTTCGCGTACTGCGCGTACGGCCTGGCGTATCGTTTCTGGCGAATACTCAGTAATGCCGTTGTCGTCGATGTATTTCTGTAAGCTATTGTAGAAAGGCGGCTTAAGCTCGGCACGCTTCAAGCAAACAACAACCTTCGTAATGAAGTAGCGACCAACATCTTTGCCGCTATTGAAAATACTGTGACGATAGCTAAGATCCATGTCGATTTTTGGAATCTCAACAAAATCTTCAAACAACTGGTCGTAAGCGCGGACAGAAACGATCGTCTGAGAAATATCCTGACCATATGCGCCAACGTTCTGTACTGGTGCTGCGCCGACGGTGCCTGGAATTGCGCTCAAAGCTTCAATGCCAGAAAAACCAAGGCGGGTAGAGTAGCGTACGAAATCATCAAGCAATTCGCCGCTGTAAGAATAGAGCTCGATGCGACCGTTATCTTCTTCGCTTTCTATGCCCATGCCACGAATCTTATTAACTAAGATAACGCCATTAAAGCCTTTGTCGCGACCAATAATATTGCTACCAGAACCAAGAACGTAAAAGGGCAACTCATGCTCGTCGGCAAAAGCGTATGCTGCTGGCACGTCTTCTTCGGACTCGATGTTGATGACATAGCGAGCGTTGCCGCCGAGTCTCATGGTTGTAAGAGTAGAAATAGCAATATTTTCGCGAATCTTCATTAGTATATTATATAATATTTGTTATGAATAAGCTAAAACGTAGCTTAATTATTGCAATTAGGATATGTTTCATTATTTTTGCATTGCTATTCTTTGTTCAAATTCTCGTTGATCCTAACTACAATAAGTGGGGTGGCGTAATCGCTGGCCTTGGTCTACCATTCTTCCCACCAATCGTTGAGCGTTGCTTCAAATTCAAAATGCCATTTCGCATTCAGCTCATCTACTACATGTTCCTATTCGTCGCGCTCGACATGGGTATCTGCATGGATCTCTACAAGACCGTTCCGCATTTCGATAAAATCGTTCACTGCGGCTCCGGTGTCCTTTCGACTATCATCGGCTACTATGCTATCGTCTACTTCAAAGCCACCAAAACCCCAATCGTTTTTCGCTGTATTGTCATTCTTGGCATCAGCACGATGATTGCGGTCCTTTGGGAATTCTTTGAATTTGGCTGCGATAAATTCCTCGGCCAGCACATGCAGGAACTTGTCACAGCTGGCGTTGATGACACGATGTATGATCTTCTCGTTGCGACCATCGGTTCCGTCATTGGCTGCATCATGTTCACGAATCCAAAACTTGCAAAAGAACTCGAAAAAAACTAAAAATTAGCGCTCTGACCCCTGTATTAGCACTCTTGACAGTAGAGTGCTAATGGACTACAATTGTCTTAAGAATTAGCACTGAGCCACCGAAAGTGCTAAACGAAATAAGTATTTTTCTACGAAAAAGGAGGAAAAATCTATGAGCAAAATTATCGGTATTGACCTTGGTACGACCAACTCGGCATTCGCCTACATGGTCGCTGGTAAGCCAGAGGTTATTACTAACAGTGAAGGTGATCGCACTACGCCTTCCGTCGTTGCTATTACCAAGAAAGGCGACCGCCTTGTCGGTAAGGTTGCACAGCGCCAGCGCGTAACCAACCCAGAGAATACTATTTACGGCATTAAGCGTCTTATCGGCCGCAAGTTTAGCGACAAAGAAGTTGAAAACGATAAAAAGAACGCTCCATACAAGATTGTAAAGAAGGGTGATGGCGTCGCAGTTGAATTCGGCGGCAAAGAGTACACTCCAGAAGAAGTTTCCGCTATGATTCTTTCTAAGATCAAAGCAGACGCAGAAGCATTCCTCGGCGAGAAAGTTACCGAAGCTATTATTACTGTCCCAGCTTACTTTGACGATTCTCAGCGTCAGGCAACTAAGGATGCTGGCAAAATTGCCGGCCTCGAAGTTCGCCGTATTATTAATGAGCCTACTGCAGCAGCATTGGCTTACGGTCTCGAAAAGAACGAAGATCAAAAGATTGTTGTCTTCGACCTTGGTGGTGGCACTTTCGATGTTTCCGTCCTCGAACTTGGCGACGGCGTCTTTGAAGTAAAGTCTACTAACGGTGATACTCACCTTGGTGGTGAAGATTTCGATAACAAGATTGTCGATTACATCCTTAGCGAATTTGAGAAGGAAAACAGCATTGATCTCCGCAAGGATCCAGCCGCTATGCAGCGCATCAAAGACGAGGCAGAGAAGGCAAAGAAAGAGCTCAGCTCTGCTACGGAAGTTGAAATCAACCTTCCATACATTACTGCAGACGAAAATGGTCCTAAGCACCTCGAGCTCACGCTCACTCGCGCAAAGCTTGAAGAGCTCGTTGAGCCTCTCCTTGCTCAGCTCGATGGTCCAGTCGAACGCGCTTTGAAAGATGCTAATCTCAAGCCTTCTGATATTTCCGAAATTGTCATGGTTGGTGGTATGACCCGTATGC
>DESW01000009.1 GCA_002361425.1 Candidatus Saccharibacteria bacterium UBA3304
AAAAAACAACCCCGCACGGGGTTGTTTTAAGCAATTCTAATCTTTGTTAAGCAACTGCCTTATGACCTGCTCATCTATTCCGATATGATCCTTGATATCTTTAGCCAAAGAATCGTCATTTAGTCTATCGTCAAAGACCGTCTGAAGATTTTCCAAACTCAGCTTGCCACCATTCTTAAGGGATTCGGCAATTCCTTCAAGGCTCTTCCTTAGCTCTTGCATCTCCGCATCTTCAGCGGCAACCGCTCTTTCTTGCAAAATTTCATTGCGCTTCGCATCGAGGATGTTGATTTTATTATCCAAGTCATCTGCATCACCAATATCGCGTACAACATCACGCATGATATTCAACGCATTCCTCGCCTCATCCTTGCTTGGACCTCTTCTCCGTATTGCATTTTTCATCTCTTCAATACTCGAATATCCCGTGTGCTCCAAAAAGATCGCAGCATCATCCTCGTCTTCTTCCGACCATTCAACCATATGTTCGAGGTCATGGACATCTTCCCATTCTTCTTCACTTCGCTGATTATCATTGAATAGTAGCGATAAAGCGGTCTCTATTCGAGACGGAATATTAGAATTCTCCGCCTTATTTTCAAAAGTGAAATCAATTTCACTAACAAAAGGCGGATAATATTCACCTCTAGTGAAGCCGTCGATTGTAACCGTGCCGCCCTCATCACTAAAATCGTTTTTGCTGTTATATCCGCGGCCTATCTTCATTAAATAGCGTTTTTCATCAGGTTTCGGCAACCTAACGTCATCTCGCTCGCGATTATTGTATTCGTCACTCGTAATCGCCTTCAGGACTATCATCCCGCTGTCGATTTTACATATTCCCGAACTTCCACCGCTAAAATTTATATCGTAATTCGGATCGTCGACCGCCTTACCGAGTGGCTCCGAGAAACCAGAAAGCATATCTCGCCATTCTTTTTGAAGCTTTAGTTTTTCCAGAGCTCCTTCTATCTCGCTAAGCGTAGTATACTTCTCGGCAATACTTTTTTCTTCCACCGAATCCGGAGTCGTCTCATCCTCGATAATCGGGCCAGTCCTTAATTCATCCCAAGTAGACCCACTTTTATTATCTTCTTTGTCCAAACCAGCGTCATTCTCTGCCCAAGTCGAACCACTGCCGAAGTCGAAACTTGCCCATGGAGACGGATTATTATTTTCATTGCCCGAGTCGTTCTTAGCATACTCGCCCATAACAACCTCCTGATTTGTTTGTCTTTATTATAGCCTAAAACTACGCCAAATCTGACGCAACACGGTTCACTTCGTCCATCGTTGTAAGGCCAGTAAGCGCCTTAAGCGTACCATCCTGGCGCATCGTAATCGTACCCTTCATCTTTGCAACGCGCATAATATCGCCAGACGTTGCGTGAGCAACAATCAACTTCTGAATATCATCATCAACCGAAATCGTCTCATAGAGACCAACACGACCTTTATAACCACCAGGGGCATCCTCAGTCTCAATACCCTTCACCATCGTAAAGCTTGGGCTAGTTGCTAGCGGCAAGGTGCCATAACCCATCGCCTCAGACTTAGGCGCAACTTCTGCGGCCGACTGTGGCAACAAATTACCAACAATCTGTTTAATCGAAGCAGTCTCAAGGTCAGTCGTCATGTGAGTTTCGCGGCGTTCTGCAACGCGACGAGCAAGACGCTGACCAATAACCGTATTCAAAGTCGAAGCAATCAAGAATGGCTCGATACCCATATCGAGAAGACGAGGCAAAATACCTGCAGCCGAGTTGGTGTGCAAAGTCGAGAACACCAAGTGACCAGTCAAAGCCGCCTGAACCGCAAGGTTAGCCGTTTCTGCATCGCGAATCTCACCGACCATCACTACGTCAGGGTCCTGACGCAAGATAGAACGTAGACCGGAAGCGAAGGTAAGACCAGCATCGGTGTTAATCTGGATCTGATTTACACCGTCCATCTTATACTCGACTGGATCCTCGAGTGTGACAATATTAATCGTTTCATTCTTAATCTTCTTAATCAAAGCATAGAGCGTAGTAGACTTACCGGAACCCGTAGGACCAGAGGTAAGAATCATACCGTTCGGACGTGAAATACCCTCCAAGACGTCCTTGAGAGCGCGGCCGCACATACCCATCGACTCAACTTCCATCGAGGTACCGGATTTATCCAAAAGACGAATAACCACCTGCTCGCCCCAGACTACTGGCGAAGTAGCAATACGAAGGTCAATCTCATTATCATTCACAATCACAGCAAACTGACCATCCTGCGGGATGCGATGCTCATCAATCTTCAAACGCGCCATAATCTTGATGCGCGAAATCAACGCTGGTTCAATCGACTTTGGCAGCTCCATCGTCTTACGAAGCACACCATCGATACGACAACGAATGACCAAAGATTTCTCGAGTGGCTCGATATGAATATCTGAAGCCTTAGACTTTGCAGCATAATCAAGAATCGAAGTAAGCGCCTTAGAGATTGGCGAGTCCTGCGTGATCGTCTGGGCTTCAGAGCTATGCTTCTTCTCTGCTTCCTCTTTCTTTGCAACCTTGTCGACGTCTTTAAGGTCGGCGACGTACTGCATCATTGCGTTCGCAATACCCGCTTCCGACGTCATAATCGGGCGTACAGGCATCTTTACGAGCGTAGAGATGTAATCCATGCGCTGAATGTTGGTTGGATCCAACACGGCCACAACGAGCTGACCCGCCTGGAGGCCAAGCGGTACAACTTTCTGACGTTCCGCAATTTCCTGCGGAATCTTCAATAACTTCTCTTTATCGAACTTAATATTGCGAAGATCGATATACGGAGTCTTTGTAACAATTGCAGTGGCATGCTGAATTGCGTCATCAGCAGCGAGGTTCTTGGCTTTCAGGGCCGCCAAAATAGGCTGTCCACTCTTCTGGACCTCCATATAAGCCTTCTTGACTAAAGCGGCATCAACAAGACCGTCTTCGACAAGAAGATTTACTACACTATCTTGTTGCTCTTTCGAGAGCAGCATTACTCATCTCCAGTGTCAGAGCTATCGTCGCTCTTGTCCGCGTCCGTATCGTCCTGGCTATCTTCGTCTTTTTCACTGTCGCTAAGGCCTTCTTTAGGCACACAAACATGCTTAGCCTCGTTCCACTCTTCGAGCGGGCCACAGTTACCAACATAGACCTCAACCGTAGGGTTCAAGGCATACGGGTTAAAGGTTTCAATATCTGGATCCTGAACATTAGCATCAATCTTGTTCATGTAAGAGATATTCTCTACTCTCTCGTTAGGGTCGCCAAGAATAGCATTACCCAGGAAGTAAGAAACAACAACCGAGATAGAAGCTACCAAGATAACCAATGCTATATCTGAGTTTTTCATTTCTTAGACTTCTTTCCCGAGCTCTTTTTACCTGTGCATTTATCGCTCGTATCATCTGCACAGACCTTCTTGGATTGTTTTTCTATACCAGCCGTACTAGAGTAATAAGCTCTAAACGTTGTATGCAACTCAATCGATTCGGAGTCTCTAGAGTCGCCAGAGAACGTAATCGATGCTGAAGCGATATCATAGTTACGGATAGAATTCTCAATCGTATCAAGCGCCTTATGGACGCGATAGGTCGTATCGTCAATCGACAAGGAAGCGCCGATTGGCTTCAAAGATGTCTGAACAGGCGTACCATTTTCGTCATACAAAGTAGCGTTTTCAACGTCGGCACCAGAGATACCTTCAATCTGAATTGCGCCATCGCTCCAAAGGAGAAGCTGGTTCAAGCTAGCAAGTGTAGCCTCAACGTTTTCCTTAGAAGGAATCGCATCAGGAATCACACGAAGCGAGGTACAGATACGTGCAAGCTCAATATCGCTTACAACACTAGTTTCTTCGTCGCTGCTCTCACCTTCCTCATCACCGTTAAGCTTATTAGTAAGCTTCATGCAGTCGGCTGCACGCGTACGGCTAACGACCTCAAGCTTTTCATCGCTCTTCAAAGATTCGACCTTGTCCTTAATCGTGTTAAGGCTAGTCTGAATCGACTTATAATCCTTAATAATCGTATCTTTCTCGCCAATTAGTTTTCCATTAAATGCGATAACCTTAGCGAAGTAAATGATACTTACAACGGTAACACCCAAGATTACGGATGTGCCACAAACGGCGAGCAGCATATTGCGCTGAGCTTTATCAATTCTAGCCCATTTGCCAAATGCTACACCTTTGCCTTTGCCTTTTTGAGCGTCAGTTTTGCCTGCCATTATTTTGTGCCCTCCGTGTCATGTGCTGCTTCAGTAAACATACCGCTGATCTGGATGTAGCTATCCGTCACATTCTGGCGGGTAGGACCAACAATCATCATATGTTTATTCGAAGATAGGAATACAGCGTGCGTAATAGTTAACGTAGAGGAGAATGAAAGGACCATGTTCTCGTCGCTATCACGACCATAGGCGGAATCGCCGATGTATGGTTCTTCGGAGAGAAGCGGACATTTCTCAAGCGTTGCAGCTTCGTCAAACTTGCCTTCACCGTCATACTGCAAACACTTACTCTCGAAGTAATAACCTCTTACCTTCTCTGCATCAGCAGACGCGTAGCGGTCGTTACCCTCTTTGTATTTCTCTAGATCGTTGGTGTCATTGTAAGTACGGCGAATGCGAATATCTTTCTTCTCATTCTCGGACTTCTTAGTTTCTTCCTTATCCTCATCGGTAGTCGTAGTCGTACCGGCAGGGTTCTCATCTAGGAGATTGTCGATAGTTTTGTCGGAAGTTTCTTCCTTCTCTTCTTCTACCATTGGCGCTTCACAGCCTGGCGTACCTTTATGATAGATACCGTAAGTAATGCTGTTTTCAGTAACCTCAGTAATACAGTAGCTAGGAATTGCTACATAATTACCCTCTTCGTCACGGCGCATATAAGTACCGTAATCGTAATAGGTACGAGTTGCATTCTTCTTGAAGGCCTCAAGTGCGCGATAACCAATGTTGTTATCTGCATAACCAAGTGCATCGAAGTACAAAGTATTGTTATTAATATCAGTGTTAATTTCGCTGATCTTTACTGTGTTCTCATCGCCCTTTTCTTTGTTTGGCAAAATAGTGCCAAGAATATTAAACACGCGAGAGAACTTAATCTTATTCTGGTTAAGAAGCGAGAGATTCTTCATCTGATCCTGAATGGTTAGATACTCTTCCTCGTTCTCGAACTTCATAATTGCGGTACCATACTTGTTATCGCATTTCTTTGAGCTCTTTGGAATCTTGCCATCAGAACGGCAAGCCATTTCTTCGTCTTGTGCAGCTAGAGCGAGACCCTGACCACCAGTAATACTGAGCATAATCATGAATACGCCACCGCATGACGCAGCAACGATTACGCAAATCAAGAAAACTAGGTTACGGAGTTTGAGTTTCTTGATTAACTCGGATTTTACATCTGGCACTAAGCTAATTTCGTACATAACTTACCTCGAATTTGACCTTTCTGCCAAGCCAATTGCAACGGCGAACTCTGCTGCGACTTGAGAGAGTGCCTGCTGCTGCTGAGGCGTTACTTTTACCATCTGCCATGGGTTGCCCTGAATCGTCTGAATACCAGTCTTAGCTTCGATATACTCTGCCATGAATGGAATCACGCCAGCAAAGCCAGAGAGGACGATGCCGCCAACTGGAACATTTGGATACTTGGTCTGGAAGAAGCGTACGGATTTCGTAAGCTCAGATGCGAAGTTCTCAAGCGTACTATCAAGCGCCTTGAAGACCTGGCCATCAAGCTTATCCTGCGCGAGACCGAATTTCAAAATAAACTGGCGTGCCTGGCTCTCTTTTACATTAAGAGAGTTAGCAACCGTGCGAACGAGGACGGAAAGACCACCAGGAAGCATACGAACGAGGCGTGGTGCGCCATAGACCATCGAAAGATCGGTCGAATCTTCGCCGAAGTCGATAATCAAGCGTGCATCGTTCAATCCTGGAGGAGTTAGCGAGCGAGACATTGCAATTGGTTCTGGTTCCTGAGCAATCAGGTTGAAGCCAAAGCTTTCAACGCCTTCCATGCGTTCCTCTGCATACTTAATCGAAGTACAGGACAACAGCACTTCTGTCACTGAAGGATCGTTAGGGCTTGGGCCCAAGATAACGAAGTCGACCTTCGCATCTTCTACCGGCATCGGAATATACTGATCGATGTGGTATTTAACAACCTTTTCGATTGATTTTTTATCTTGTGTTGTAACCTCAATAATCGTCGTAAAGGTCTTGTTGGAAGGAAGACCCAAAGCGATATTCTTGGTTTTAATGCCAGCCTGCTCTGCGGCCTGGACAATCGTTTCTCCCAAACGACGCTTACCAGCATCGCTGCTATCTTGAAGAATTTGACGACTCACTGGAACGTATGCGAAACGCTGCAAAACCCAGCCGTGCTGGACGTTGCCGGACAATTCGATCATCCTCAATGCATCGGATCCTATATCTAAGGCGAAGAAGTCGCCCACCCCATAACCTAGACTCATACCAAAATTATAGCATAAGCACTAATAGAAAAACAAATAATTTTATACGTTAAATTTAAATTCAACAACATCGCCGTCGCGCATCACGTAGTCTTTACCCTCTGTGCGCATCAAACCAGCCTCACGAACAGCCTTTTCTGAACCAAGGCGGACCAAGTCATCATAAGAACAAATCGTTGCCGCAATAAAGCCACGCTGGAAGTCGGTATGAATTACACCTGCTGCCTCTGGCGCAGTTGCACCCTGCGGAATTGTCCAAGCACGCGTTTCTTTCTTACCGGCCGTCAGATAACTCTGAAGACCAAGCGTATCATAGGCAACATGCACGAGCTGCGTCAAACCATCCTCGGTAATGCCATAGCTATCGAGGAATTCGCGCTTCTCTTCTGGCGCCATATCAACCATCTCTGATTCTAGCTTTGCGTTCACGAAAACGCACTTTTGCGGCGCAACTAACGACGCTAGTTCTGCGCGCTTACTCTCATCGGCAAGCTCTGCTTCATCCATGTTAAACATATAGAAAACTGGTTTCGCGGAAAGCAAATCAAGACCATCAACTGGATCAATATGCATCGAACCGCTCTTCAAGGCTTCAAGCGCCTTCGTAGCCTGCTCTACGCGCTTCGCAGCCTCTTTATCACCGCCACGCGCCTCTTTCTGCATCTTTGGCAAAGTTTTTTCCAAAGTCTCGATGTCTGCCAAAGCTAGCTCAGTCTCTACCGTCTCAATATCACGCTTTGGATCTGGACCACCTGCCACATGTGTCACATTCGCATCCGCAAAAGCACGCACAACATGGCAAATCACCTTACATTCACGAATATTCGCCAGGAATTTATTACCGAGACCTTCGCCCTTCGACGCACCAGCAATCAAACCTGCAATATCAACAAATTCAACCGTTGCCGGAACAACCTTGTCCGATTCGTACATTTTTGCCAATACATTAAGACGCTCGTCAGGAACACCAACAATACCAGTATTTGGCTCAATCGTTGCGAACGGATAATTTGCCGCAAGCGCGCCCGCATTTGTTAATGCATTGAAAAGCGTGCTCTTGCCAACATTTGCTAAACCAACAATTCCAATTTGTAAACTCATATCTGTTATTTTACCACAAAAAAGCCGCAGCTGATTGCCGCGGCTTTCCTTTTACTCTTCAGTATCGTCGGCAGTATCGTCCGTATCGTCAGCACCGTCAGTATCGTCGGTATCACTAGACTTATCGGCAGCTCCATCAGTCTTCTCTTCGGTCTCCTCTTCCTTCTCTTTCTCGGTCTTTGCTGGTGCGCCTTCAGAATTCTGATTTAGCGACCAAGAATCTGGGACAGAGCTAATCAGACTCGAAGTCTTATCGACCAACTCTACTACTAGATAGTGTGTACGCTCATCCTCGGCTTCAAATACATACTCAAATACCCATTTCTTCGATTCAGAGTTGTAGAAGAAAACCTTATACATGTCATAAGTGCCATGTTTTTCGTTGGTCATTTGAGGCTGAGATGCGCCGGAGCTTTTCGCAGTATCAAGACGAAGCTTTGCAAAGTTTTCAGCGTTCATCCAAGTATTTGATGCAGAGTTAAGAGCAACCATATCGTTCTTCTCTTTATCTACATAGTTAAAGCTGCCATCTTTCTCTGCTTCTGGCATACGTACCCAGTCTTTAGGAACTGATACATAACCATGACTAGCCGTACCAATTCTCTGCATTTCAACAGTCGGCTCTGGTTCCGGTTCCGGATCAACCTGAGATTGATTGTTTTCTTTCTTACCAGAATCTTTCTTGCCGCCATTCATGACGAGCGCAATTACTACCACTACTGCTGCAACCAAGATAATCGCAACAATAATACCGATAATAATCTTCGGATCAATTCTTTTGCGTTCTGCCTTTGCTACTGCCTCACGTGCTGCTTCCTCAGCTGCCGCCTGCTCAATGCTAGAGCGTGGCGTGCCGGTCATTACTGGAGTTGCGCCAGGAGTCGTAGTGAATGAATCATAAACCGGTTCAGTAGCCATATTTTGCATGCTGCCCTGTACGCCAGTGTTTGGATCGTATGCTCCTTCAGTTGCCATCGTAACGTCAGCCTGTGCTGGAGCTGCTGCTGGCTGCTGCGCAAAATCTGGACGTGGCGCATCGGCACGAATTGCCGTACCCTGCACTACTTGACCATTACCATTGGAGATAGCATCCGCAGTTGCGACACCATCATCAAAGCTGCCGAGAATCTCACTCATCCTACGAGACATCTCGGAATCCGGCTGCGCCGGTGCTGTCGGCTCAGGATTCCCACCCTGAACGTTCAAATTTCCGTGAAATTGATCGTCATCCATTTCGTTTTCTTTCTTTTTTAAGGCCTAATTAGTTTTAGACTACCAGAAAACGCTTATGCTGTCAATTTAATCAAGCTTGCCGCGACGTAGTTTTAATACCTTATCAGCATGCTCCGCAACATGCTTAAAATGAAACTGAAAATTTCGTTCCAGTTTTATCTGATTCTGCCCAGATTTTCCATTTATTTTGATCGGCAATCGCCTTCGCAATCGCCAAACCGAGGCCAGATCCCTCTGTAGTTTTATCTACCTGATAAAATCGTTCAAATAATTTATCCAATTTCTCTGCCGGTATCGTTTTTCCGTCATTTTCTACCGTTAACAGATGAGCGGAAAGCGAAATATTGATAGATTTTTTCGAATATTTCACTGCGTTATCCAGCAAAATATCCAAAATCTGTGTAAAATCCGCTTCATTTATTAGCGCTGTTTCCTTTTCCGGCGCAACGATATTTAACTTTTTGCCATCCAAGCGCGCTTCAATTAGCTGCGCGCGACTACGCGCAACTTTCGCAATATCCACATCCTTCTTTGCGGCCGCCACGGTACACCCATCCGTACGCGCCAAAGTTAATAAATCACTTACTAAATTGCTCGCACGAGATAATTCTGTCTCGATATTATCCGTCCATGGCTGTTCCGTTGCGCCAAGTGCTTCAAAATTTGCCTGCACTGCCGCAATTGGCGTCTTTAATTCATGCGATGCATTTGCAATAAATTCGCGCTGTTTTTCGTATGCTTCTTCTACCGGTTTCACCGAACGTTCCGCCATCATATAGCTCACAACAAACACCAAAATCTCAATCGAAACTCCCACCATTGCCAAAGTTAAACCAAGCCGCACTAATTGATCTTCGCGCTCACGCTCAATCTCTTCCCTAAACGCTTCGCGCATCTCATTGCTCTTATTAAAAGCTTTCGGAGCTGGCGGTAATTCACGACGCGTACCGGCTGCAGAAACCGCAAAAATCGAAACAAAGGCGATCACAAGAATCGCCGTTGTCGTTAGCATATTTGTCAAAATAAATTTATTGCGAAGCTTCTTAAACATCTCATGCCTCCACTAACTTATAGCCAAGTCCGCGCGAAGTTTTTACTTGCGTCTTCACGCCAGCTTTACGCATCGTTTTGCGCAAACGCGACATATAGACTTCAATGTAATTATCCTCACCGTAAGCTTCCCCGCCCCAGACTTTGCTTAACAAAAATTCTTTCGGAATTAGCTTACCATTCACTTTAATTAGCTCAGAAATAATGCCAGCTTCTTTTGCTGTCAAAGTTTCACCATTCAAGGTCTTCTGATCCTCATCAAACACTAAATCGCCAAACTTAATTATGGAATCCTTCACAGCTGCTGGACGACGCAATAATGCATTAATGCGTGCCACTAATTCTGCTGTCTTAAATGGCTTCGCAAGATAATCATCAGCGCCAGAATTCAAACCACGCACTTTGTCTTCAACTTCCGATAATGCAGACAACATAATCACTGGTGTCGAAATGCCTTTTTCACGTACGCGCTCCAAGATTTCAATGCCGCTCAATTTTGGCAACATAATGTCCAAAATCATACAGTCATAAATACCCGATACGGCCATGTCGAGACCTTCTTCGCTATCCGCCGCATGGTCAACGTCAATTCCCTGCTTTTCAAGATTGTGTTTCACGGCATCTGCTAGAAACTTCTCATCTTCAACATATAAAACTCTCATCGGATATCTCCTTCTTTTTATGATACCAATTTACCCCCGTAAATTAAAGCGAACCTTAAAATCAATCACTACCGCGTCCTTGAATGAATGCGTGAGCAAGCCGGCTCCGGCAACTGGTGGTATAATATACCCCAATGTTAGTTTCAGATTTTAATTACGATCTTCCTGAGGAAGTCATTGCTCAGCATCCGCCAAAAGTTCGCGGCACTACTCGCCTGCTCGCTCTTAATCACCAAACTGGCGAAGTTACCGACAGCCACTACGCGAATCTCGACGAGTTCATTCAGCCTGGCGACCTCATTGTTTTGAACGATACGAAAGTTATGCGTTCTCGCGTTTTTACTGAGCGCAAATCTGACGGCCACCCTCGCGAGCTCGTCGTTCTCGAACGCCACGACGGCGATATCGACCACGTCATGTATCGCGGCAAGCTCCACGAAGGCGAAGAGCTCATCGTCAAGAATGTCGCAACCGACGAAAAAACCGAAGACATTATTACTATTCAAAAAATCCTCGGCAACGGCATTGCTACAGCCAAAGCTAACCGCCCGCTCGAAGAAATTGCCCAAGATTACGGCAACGTCCCCCTTCCCCCATACATGCATCGCGACGCAGAGCCAGAAGATATTGAACGCTATCAAACTGTTTGGGCAAAAGATTTTGGCTCCGCGGCTGCACCAACTGCTAGCCTTAACATGACTAAAGAATTACTCGCCAAGCTCGAAAAGAAAGGCGTCCAAGTTAAATACCTCACCCTTCACGTTGGCCTCGGCACTTTCTTGCCAATCCGCACCGATAATGTCGAAGAGCACCAGATGCATTCTGAATGGTTCCATATTCCAGACGATACCATCAAAGCCATCGAGGATACCAAGGCTGCCGGCCACCGCGTAATCGCCGTCGGTACTACCGTCACACGCACACTCGAATTCTGGGGCAAAACCGGCAAAACCGCCGGCGAAGACAACATCTTCATTTATCCAGGCTTCAAATTCAAAGTAATCGATGCCCTAGTTACTAATTTCCATGCGCCAAAATCCACTGTCTTGATGCTCACTGCTGCTTTCGCCGGCTGGGATCACCTCAAGCCAGCTTATGAGCACGCAATAAGCTCAGGATACAAGCTCCTGAGCTACGGCGATTCTTGCTTTATCTATTAAGGCTTTTCACAATTAAGCGTGTCGTCGACATCCGTACCGAGTCGTATTTTCATGCCCGACAATGTGCCATTAAAGAAGCGATATGGCGTTGGCGAGGAAGGCGTTTTGTAATCTACGGATGCACCGAACATTACTGATGGAGCGTCAAAATAGTAATTATGCAAACTATTATCGCCAACATAAACAGGCGCTCCGTCATTTATCGCATAACAAATCGCATCGTTCTTGCGCATGATTCTGACCTTACTTACCGACGAAATCGGCGCAAAGTAGGTCTTTGAATCGACAGTCTTCTTCTTATCTTTCACAACATTCACGCCGATAAGGAGCTTATCTTGATTATCGTTGCGGCGCACTACGATACCAGGAAATGCCGCACTGCTATTTTCAAACGTACTATTTAGCAATGTAGCCCTGTCGCCATTCTTCGACAAGTCAAACTCATCAATCGAAAACTCAACCAAGAAATCCTTATGTGCATTCTCTTCAGAATATAGTCTGACGCCCGTATCAATATACTTCTGATCAGAATAATCATCGCAATCGTCACCGGAAATATAATCGGCATCAGTTAAGCCATTCTGGCCGCTATTACTACTCTTAATGCCATTAAACGTACACGCCCCCTCATGCGAGAACACGAGCTTAAAGCCTTCTTTATAAATTGGTTTTATCGTCATATCATCCGTAATTGCAATCGTAATCTGTTCATTTTCATCACCATTTGACCACTTATCGAACTTAAAGCCATCACGCTCTTTTGCCTTCAAAGTTACAGTGGCGCCATGCTTATACTCACCAGAAGTTGCCGTAGTTTCGATATAGCTAGCATCTTCTAAAGTAAGCTGGTGACGGAGTAAATTGTAAACATAAGTAATAACCATCGAACCATCACCCTTAACAATTTCAGTCTGCGCTTCCGGCGTCTCATAGCCATCTATTGACGCAGGCGCTGGAGTCACTGGCTGATCCGTAGTACCAGTGCGCGTCATTGGAATCGTTACATACTCACCCTCACCCTCTAGCTGCTCGATCTTCGAAATGACCGTATACTTCGTATCATTTCGCGCCACCCATTGTGCCGCCAAAGGATAGTCTCCATTAGTGCTCATTAAATTCTTCACTAGCTCTTCATCGGCAAACGAACGCCCACTATTATCCTTCCAGACAGTAAAATCATAGCCATCGCGTTTATACGCATTCTTCGTAAGCGTCACCTCTTCATCGTAGGCAATCAACTTATCTTGCATAGAGCCGCTCGTTGCGCCATTTCCATCAAATTGTACGAAATAGACATATGGCGAGTAATTCGCATACAGAGTCGTATCTTTCGTTACTGGCTGCGTAAAGTCGAACGCGGTTCCATCCTCAGTCGTCCAAGCCGTAAATGCATAGCCCGTCTTTTCCGGCGCCGTCATTGCGCTAACCAAAGCGTTATACTTAATCGTGTCAGTAGCAAGCTCTTCTTCCCCGCCCTCGCTCATGAACTTCACAACTAGTTCATCGTTGAGCGTAATTGAGTTTTCGATTGAAAGATTATAGACGCCATCAGCTGCTTCCACGAATGGTAGAGGCAAACATGCAACTGCGAGCAATACGCCAATCATTACGACTTTCTTGCTTGGATCCATTTTTCTCACGCGGAAGACCAATAGCGCAAGCAAACCGATAATACACGATGCAAAGATAACGCCAAATACCGAAATATTATCCCAAGTACTTGGGTTAGCGATTACAATCGTCATCTCACTGCCATCAGAAAACTTAAAGACAAAGCTAATCCCCAAATTCTGATTACGATTAGACACGTCAGAAACTGCATTCTTATACGTAGTCTTCAAAACAAAATCGAAAGTGTCACCAGGATTCACTTCATCCGTAACGTAACTATTGAACTCATAGGCAAACAGCTCGCCCTGATAGTCAGAAGAAACATTATCGATAATATGAGTTTTATCGCTCACATTCTTAAGCGTAATTTTATAAGTCACACTATCACCAACCTGGCGGAAAGTAATATTGTTATTAATCTTATTGCCAGAAAAACCAGTCACACTACCAGTAGTAGTCGCAGATTTTTGGCTGATAACCACATTCGAAATTTCGAATGGCACCGTATTAGCAAACACTCTACTAAGACCAAAAACACTAGCAACCAAAGTTAAGGTGATAAAACATGCCACCCTAAAAATATTACCTCTTATTTTTGACCTCATAATTCTTATACTTATTATACTATATAACGCTTATGGTGCAACAAAATTGCTCAATCTGTTAGAATATAACTAATGTTAAAATTCGATATCATTAAGCAGGCCGGCCTTATGCGCGTCGGTGTTATTCATACCCCTCACGGCGACATTCAGACGCCAGCTTTTGTGGGTGCGGCCACTCGCGCTAGCGTCAAGGCCATCACTCACGCTCAAATGCGCGAATTAGGCTCTCAGGCTATCCTCGCTAACACTTATCATCTAATTCTTGCCCCTGGCCCAGAACTTATTGAACAAGGCGGCGGCCTTGCCGAATTCACTAGTTGGCACGGTCCTAGTTTCACTGATTCTGGTGGCTTCCAAATGCTCTCGCTAAAAGATGCAAAAATCGATCACGACGGCGTTACCTTCAAATCTCACATCAATGGCGATAAAATTCGCATGAACGCCGAAATTTCCATGCAAGCCCAATGGAAAATTGGCGCAGATATCCACATGGCTTTCGACCAAGCCATTGATTCTAAAGATAAAATCGAAGTCGAGAAGGCTATGCGCCGCACGCACGATTGGCTTCCGCGCAACATTGCCGAACACAATCGCCTCGCCGAGCTCGCCAAAGCAAACGGCAAACCAGAACAATATCTCTATGCCGTTGTTCAGGGCGGCCTTTTTGAAAATCTTCGCCGCGAATCCGCTGAATTCATGAGCACTCAGCCAGTTGACGGCTACGGCATCGGCTCCCTCTACACTACCGAGACTCCAGAAACCGCCAATATGATTAAACTCACAAACGAAATTCTTCCAAACGACAAGCCAAAGCATTTGCTCGGCATGGGTAGCGAACCGCGCGATCTCTTCGTCGGCGCCATGTATGGATGCGATACTTTCGACTGCGTTGCCCCAACCCGCCAGGCTCGCAATGGCGCGCTCTACACTCCATATGGCCGCATTAATATCAAGAATGCAAAATATCGCACTCAATTCTCTCCAATCGACCCAGATTGTGATTGCTATTGTTGTAAAAATTACAACGCTGCATATTTGCATCACCTCTATAAAGTAGACGAAATTACCGGCAAAACTCTTGCTAGTATTCACAACGAGCGCTTCGTGGTTCGCATTTGCGACAAAATCCGCGAAAGCATCCTCAACGACACCTTCGAGGACTATATGGACTCGTTTATGCTAAAATATTATCATGAGTAAAGCGTACAAGGTCACCGTTGATACAAAAACATTTATTCGTTTCTGGCTAGTCATTCTCGGCTTTGCTGCAGTTGGCTTCCTGCTCGCCAAGGCAGCTACTGGCCTTCTTATTATCGGCGCTGCCCTCTTCATCGCGCTCGCTATTAATCCGCTCGTCCAGAAGCTCGCAAAGCTCATTCCTGGCAACGGCATTAAGCTTCCTATTGCTATCGCCTACATTCTTGTCGTCGGCTGTCTTTCTGCTTTCTTTGCAATCGTCGTTCCAACTATCATTAATGAGACTGTTAACTTTGCTCGCAATTTCCCAGAAACTATCAAAACCGTCTCAGATAACTTCGGCTGGATTAACGATTTTGGCCGCCAAATTGGCGTAGAAAATCTCCAAGGCGAGATCATTACGAATATCCAAAAATTCTCTTCTACTATCGTTAATGACCTTGGCGCAAACTTCGCTACTAGCATCGGCGCAATCGGCGGCTTCATTGCGGCAACCATCCTAGTGCTCGTTCTTGCCCTCTTCATGCTTACGGAAGGCCCGGCCATCCTAGACCAATTCTGGGCTAACTTCAAAGGCAACCGCGAAGCATCCCGCACACAAAGCGTCATCAATCGTATGGGTAATGTCGTCAGCAAATATGTTTCCAACGCCCTAACCGTTGCGCTAATCAACGCATGTTGTACTGCAACCGTCACATTAATTCTATGCGTCATCTTCAGACTCGATGCAGGCCTCGCTTTGCCATTCGGTCTCATTACTGGCGTCTTTAGCCTTATCCCAATGTTTGGCTCCTTCATCGGCGGCTGTATCGTCGCACTCCTTCTCGCTTTCAACGTTTGGGGCGCCGGCCTCGCCTTCTTCATCTACACCATTGTTTATCTTCAGATCGAAGCTAACGTCATTTCGCCAAAGGTCCAGGGCAAAGGTCTTCAGCTCCCTGCTCTCGCCGTCCTCGCAGCCGTCACCATTGGCGTCTATATGTTTGGTATTATCGGCGCTATCATTTCCATTCCTATCGCCGGCTGTATCAAAGTCCTCATAGAAGAATACGGCAAATGGACCGTCGCCGAGGATGAAAAGAAACCTGAAGTTCACAAAGCTGAAACTAAAAAAGCCGACGACAAAAAGCTCATCGCTGAAAAAGCCTAGTTCAAAAACTGCACACAAGTGCAGTTTTTTTGCTGAACTACTATTGACACCCCCCCCCGAGCTATAAAATAGCGAAAAAGGAGTTCCGAATGACGAAGGAAAAAAGCACAAACAAAATTGCTGTAAGCATAATTATTACAGTGTTGGCTATAGCATTAGCTACAGTAACAACATTCTTAATCATTAATCTAAACACGAATAATAACACTGACCAGCCAAATTCAAACCAAGAAGAACAAAAAGCAAGCAAAAAACAGGAAGATAATAAAGAATCAACTCCGAAAGTTTCTTCGAATACCGACCCCAAGGATTTAGAAAAACCAGACGTCAATGGCCTCAGCATCGAAAAAGCCTGCGAAGCTCTTCGCAATGCTGGGTGGAGAATATATAAAATCTACGACAAGGATTATTCTGAAAATTATTCATGTGCCGACGAAGGGACTGCAATATCGGTATACTTCTATAGCAATGAAAATAATGCTGAACTACATATAAAATAACAGATTTGACAGAAAACGGGCTCTTGCCCGTTTTTTGTTGCATGCGCTAACCTTTATATGCCCACTTCACGCCGTCAGCACTATCAAGCAGCTCAATTCCCTGCCCTGCAATCTCGTCACGCAACTTATCTGCCGTTGCGTAATCTTTTGCCGCTTTCGCCTCAATGCGCTGCGCAATCTTTGCTTTCAAATCATCAGAAATATCTGGCGTACCGGCTGCAATCTCTAAACCAAACGCCTCATCGATAAATTTCAAGAATTCGTCCGAAGGTGCCAAGCCACTCTTTGCTGCACCATCGAGCGCCGCAAATGCACCAGCCGAATTCAAATTCGAGTTCAAACAATCCAAAATCTCGGCGCGTGCCTCGGCAAAGTCAGACTTCTCCACTCCCTGCCAACGCAAAGCCGCAAAGTTACGATAGTTCATCAAGCGCGCATGTGCTGCCGCCAACTGCTCAAATGAGAAATCGCGCTCCGCCTGATAATGACCCTGATAAAGCCACATCTTAAAATCAATTGGCGAATAACCACGCTCGGCTAAATCATTCAAATAGTAAACATTGCCAAGCGACTTCGAAATCTTCTGCCCTTCCGTCGTAATGTGGTTGTTGTGCAACCAGAAACGCGACATTTGCTTGCCAAACGCACCTTCAGACTGCGCAATCTCATTCGTGTGATGTACCGGAATATGATCGATGCCGCCACAGTGAATGTCAATCGGTTCGCCAAGCTTTTCATGAATAATCGTCGAACATTCTAGGTGCCAGCCAGGATAGCCCATACGGCCGCGGAATTCCCACTTCATTGCATGATCTTCGCCCTCGCGAATCCATTTCCAAACTGCAAAGTCAGACGGATTCTTCTTCTCATCAGAGAATTCTACACGTGCACCAGCAAGCAAATTCTCTAAATCTAGGCGCGCAAAATCTGCGTACTTCGGGAACTTCGACGTATCAAAATATAAACCATCCGTCGTATCGTATAAATATCCAGCCTCATCCAAGGCCTCAACTAGCTTCTTATCCTCTTCGATAAAATCCGTTGCACGGCAAATCGCATAAGGCTCAATAAGCCCGAGCTTACGGAAGTTTGCAAGATAATCATCCATATACATCTGCGCAACTTCCCAAACCGTCTTGCCCTCGCGACGTGCGCCTTTTTCCATCTTATCTTCGCCATCATCAGCATCGGACGTTAGATGGCCGACATCGGTAATATTAAGCACGCGCTTCTCTTTCCAACCATTTAGACGCAAAACACGAATCAAAAGGTCCCAATAAACATAGGCCGTGAAATTACCGATGTGCGCAAAAGAATACACTGTTGGACCACAGGTATAAATCTTCACCTCATTTGGATTTTGTGGAGTGAATTCTTCAATCTGATGAGACAGTGTATTATATAGTTTCATAAAACTATTTTACCACTGTTATATCTCGATGTCGCTGTTCTCTACCTTATCTTCGTCAACTTCAGCGCAAGTCAAAACAATGCTGTATACATTATTGTATGTGCCCTTACTAGACAAAGTCTCTCGCAAGTCGCAGAAATAATAGACGTCGCTCGATGACTTTTCTTCGGCATATAACCTCATCGTAAATTTTTTGTTCGTATCATTGTCGTTATAGCTATCAATCGATTTTGCATCAACCTTGCGCCTGACTTTTTTATCTAGCGCCTTCGCGGCATCAGTAGCAAAACCGCTATTCGACAAACCATTCTTCGAGATCTCAGTCGTCCTTACGGTAAAACCAGAAACATAATCGCCAAATCTCAATTTATAGCGAGTATATTCGTCAGACGATTTCGTATTATAGAAAACAATATCGGTTACTACGTTAGAGTACATATAGCCGTTTTCAGACGACAATTCTTTTATGTCTTTCGACAAATTGGAAAAAGTTGACGAAGTTTTCGTGGATGAGCTAGTACTAGACTTCCCGCTAGAAGAGCTCGAAGACGTCTCATCTAAATTACCTGTCAACGCCATCACGATAAATACGAAGCCAATCATAATCACCGGCATCAAGAATAGTACTGCCATGATAATTAATATAGTCTTCGCGACCTTCTTATTAGCCTGAGCCTGCGCTTCCGTTGCCTGCCCCACTGGCGTCTGGCTTGGAGTAGCACCAGTCATACGACCAATACCGATAAAGTTAGCCATTTTTTCGCCCATCATACGCTCGCCAGATTTCGCAACTACACCCTTTACGATCGAGTCGTTACGGCCTTCAATACTTGCACTGCGCAAACGATTACGGCGACCAATCGAGACATCGGTCTTCTGCATATTCTTAATCTCGGATGGCGTCTCTGCCTCATGTTTATGGCGTGCATTCATGTTGCGATACTTCGCTGACTTAATCCAGTAGAAGATAAAGCCAGGTGTTGCACCGGCTGCACCAATCCAGAACGGGTTATCATCATCTACGTCCACGCCAAGCCAGAACTTAATCCACCAGAAGCCGCAAATCAAACCAATAATTTCGATAATTGACGAGACAATCATCAAACGCGTCTTATTAATCGGCACTGAGCCCATCGTCTCACCCGTACGCGCATTTACTGCCACGTAATGGAGCATTTTCTTGTCACCCTTTGTCTCGAGGTAGCTATAGAGCCATACCGGTAAATATGCTGCTTTCCACTTAGAACCCTTAGCTTCAATCTCTTCGGTTGTCCACTTCGCGCCACGGTTGTAGTATTCCATCGACTCTTTTACCTTGTAGCGCGCAATATCGCCAACCTGCAACTTAAGCTGGTCCGCCAAGTCATCAACGTTTGTATCACGACGCTCAGAAGCAAAGCCGTGCAAATAATTCGGATTCCACGCCACTGCATTTTCCGTATCGAACGGCATGATCGCATTAATCACGTTATTCGTATTAGCGCGCACATCCTGCTGAAGGCGCTTGCTCGAAGATTCAATCGTCAAATCATCAACAAGAAGATCAAACTCACGCGTAACCGCAAAAGCTTCCGCATCATAATAAGTACGCTTGCTATTACCACTACCAGAAGTATAACGACGAATTAAATGCTCTGCTTCACCCTTCATATTTGCGTGCGCGTTCACATCAACAATCATATATGGCAGATAAACACCCATAACGTTCTCTGGCGCAAACTCTTTCTTGAAAGTAGGATGAGCAAAGAACTGGCGCTTCTTCACGAATTCGCGAATATTGTTCTCTGCAATAGTTTTCTCGGTCTTGAACGGCAAAACCAAATCTGGCACTGCGCCGTTTGGCATCTTCTCGTTGATAGAGAGCGTATGGCGACACCAGTGACAACGGGCGCTCGTTGCTTCATCAGTATTTATAACAACCTCGGCGCCGCAAGCTGGACATTTAAGCGTGACGATAATCTTCTCATCCGGCACAATGTTTGTTGCACCTTCACCTACCGTGCGGCCCTTCAAATCTTCAATACCACCGCGTGCGTTTGCGGAATTATCATCAAACTCAGAACGGCAAAACTTACATTTTAGCTTTCCGGTCTTGATATTAAGCGTAACGTCAGTCGCGCCACAGTGCGGACAGCGATTTGCGCCATTCTTTTCCTGATTTTTCATCTGTGCCATTTTTATTGCCCTCTCTCTTTACCAATCATAATCAAAACCGCTACTTGAATCGCTACCACCCCAGTCAGACGACCCACCAGAGTCCCAGCTACTGCCAGAATCCCAACTCGAACCGCTATCATAGGAGCTCGAGCTTGAGCTTCCGCCGCCACCACTGCCACCAGGCAGAATTGCTGCAAGAATCATCATTGCGATAAATATAATAATGAAGATAACAATACCGATATTCGAAGAGCTCGAGCTGCTGCGCGCACGCGTATAGTTTGCGCCATTGCGAAAACGCCCCTTCTCTACACCAAGCATCTCTTCACGACCGTGCGAAAGTGAGCCAATCACGCGCGTATCATTACGAAAATCGATCTCTTTTTTGTAGGACTTCCCCTTCTTCGAGAAAGTATCAGAAGCTTTGAGGTTTTGCACCTCAAAACGCGTCTCATCTTCATGATGGTGGCGAGCCTCAATATTCTGACCAGACGAACCATGCGTCGGCACACAACCAACCGTCTCACCGGTACGTGCGTTAATCGCGATGTAATAAATACGCGATTCTTTCTCCGGTTTATAGCTATAGAGCCAAACTGGCAAATATGCCGCCTTCCACTTGGAACCATTCACCTTTAGATGCTCTTTCTCCCAGTGTATGCCACGATCATATTGCGGCGAATCGGTCTTAATTTTGCGGCGTGCCATATCGCCCGTCTGTAAAGCTACGACCTCTTTCAGGCTATTTGTATCGACGCTACGACGTTCCGACGCGAAACCGCGCAGATAATTCGCATTCCATGCTACCGCGTTCTCGGTATCAAACGGCAAAATTGCGTTAATAATATTGTTCGAGTTTACGTAGGTATCTTGATTCAATCGACTAGCCGATGACTCTACGGTCAAATCATCAACTAGGAAATCGAATTCGCGAGAAATATTGTATTCCTCATATTCATACGGAGGATATTTTGCCTCACCAATCGATTTTTGCGCTTCGCCATAAGAATTCCAGTGCGTGTTCAAGTCGATAATCATGTACGGAAAATAAACACCACGCACCTCTTCTGGCTTGAAATTCTGGCGGAACTCCGTCAACAAAGTTGGCGAGTTTAAATCTACGGATTCGCGAATTTTCGCAATCGCTTCATCCTTCGTAATCTTAAACGGCAAAACCAAATCCGGCACAGCGCCGTTTGGCATTTTTTCGTTCGCCGAAAAAACATGGCGACACCAGTGACAAGATGCACTAGTCGCCTCTTCGGTATTTAGAACTACTTCTGCCCCACAAGCAGGACACTTAAACGTCAAAACAATATCTTCGCCCGGCACAATATCTGATGCGCCTGCGTTAACCGTATCGCCTTTAAGACTCTCCATGCCGCCAGCAGCATTATCGCTAGCCGCATCAAAAAGCGTCTTACAATATTTACATTTTAGTTTGCCCGCCGCGGTGTCGGTCTCGATATCGCTGCCCCCACAATGAGGACAGCGATTAAGACCGTTTACGGCTGAAAGACCTTCAGCCATTAGAGATTACTCCGCTGGAGTAGCTGGAGCTTCAGGAGCAGCTGGTGCTTCTGGTGCTGGAGCAGCTGGCTGCTGTGCAGCTTGTTGTTGCTGAACTGGGTTGACGCCGCCATTATTCATGACGTTCATACCTGCAGCGCCCATAGCGCCCATGCCGAAGCCCATGCCCATCATGCCGTTAGTACCAGCATTGTTGCCAGCAGCGTTGAAGCCCTCGGCAATCTGAGTCTGAGCGTAAGCATTGCCAACACCGCCCTGCATGAGGTTGCCGGTGTTGAACTTGTTGATAAGATCGACAGATGGCTGATCCCAGTCGAGACCACGTGGCTGTACGTTTACAATAGCGAGACCGTACTTAGTACCCCACTGGTAGTTCTGCTCAACAGCTTCGTTAACTGCCTTAGCAAATTCTACAGTACCGCCCTGGATATCATCGATGGACTTACCGCCCTTAGTGAAGGCAGAAAGTGCAGATGCAAGAGAGCCGACAAAGCCAGAGAAGAGGCTTTCCTCGACGCCACCATCACCTTCGCCGAGATCGAACTGAGAACGACCCTGGCCAGAAGTAATATCGGTTGGGATAAGGTTCTTGAACATGAGAACTGGATCTACAACCTTGATAGTGTAGGTACCGTTGCTCGTAACTGCAAGCATGGTGTTTGCATAGTTAGCATCCTTGTAGCGGATAGGATTCTGGGTGCCATATGCGAGACCCATGATATCCTTGAGGTTTACATAGTAAGCCTGCTGTTGGTTGCCTGGCTGGCCACCGAACTTGAACTGCTTGAAGCTAGTACCAAAGGTGGAAGCAAAGAAACCGTCACCAGCAAACATCGAACGAGCTTCTGGGATGTTCTCGGTAGTATAGGTGTAACCACCTGGTTCTGCGATAACGCTGACGATTGCGCCGTTCTCTACAGTAATAAGACAGGTACCTTCTGGAACCATGAACTTGGAACCGTTGGAAATAAGGTTAGCCTGCTCTTCACCGTCATTGTTTTCGCTACCGTTAACCTTTACAGGAACTGCGCGAGCAATTAGGGTATGATCGGTCATGGTTTTTGGTGGAGCCATGTATTCCAACCACTGGTTGGCAAATGCACCACTGATAGCACCGCCGAAAGCTTTTAGAAATGCCATTCTGGGATTTCCTCCTTAAAGTTTCTATGATTCTAGTATATCAGATTGTTCCCAGTTTTTATGCTTATGCTTACGGTCATTCAATAATAGGATCGCGACCATTGGCTTTCCTCCGTTCTTTCAGGAACTATAGTGCAATCTCGAGTGTATTTCGCCGCGCTCAATCAATGACCTAATCTCCCCAGGATAACCGCTAATTTTTTTATTCCAGCTATCTAGGTAGACGCTTAAAATATATACGATCGATTCTTCTTCAGTCCTACTAGACCATTCCCTATTTGAACTCCAATCGCATTGAAATGGTAAATTATTGCCATTCGGCTGAAGGCGCCTAATTCTTTTCAATGACGTCCAGAAAACATCGCTCGAATCATTTTTATTCATTACGAGAAAATAATAATCGAAACCACCCCTAATATTGTCAGAGATGGCTCGATTAAAAGCAGGCCATGCGTCGGGCAAATCCTTCATACCAGTTAATGCATACCCCATCCCTTTCTTTGATGATAAATTATCGGCTGCGCTATTTGATAAATCGGATACTTTTATATTTACGAATAGCTCACCCTGCTCGCATGCAATCCGAAAATCATACCAGGCGCGAATACTTGGGACATCAATTATGCCGCTAAACTGCGATTCGCATAATAGTTCCAATATTTCATGTTCATTAATACCAGAATTGACGCGACCGTCTGCATCATTGCTAGACAACGCCACCGGATGACTTCGCAAGAAGGCTACTATACTATCTAAATATCTTTCCATCGATAGGAGCCTCCAATAACGATTTTTGTGCAAAAATATATCGGCCACCGGTCATAAAACCCAATGCATTCCAATCGAGACCGTTAAGAGCTACGACCGCCTTCTCTAGGTCCATCTCCTTTTTTGGGAACAATGCTAATAATGAGCCATCCCACCTATCGCATTTATTGATAAAGAAGGGATCACGGATACGCGTTTTGCAGTTAACATATATGCGCGGGCTTCCCTCCCGAAAATCTACTGCCCTTCCCCACATAAACCATGTTTTTTCATCGAAGGCCTTAATGCCACGCGAAATCAATTTTTCCTTATATTCTAAAAGCGCTTCATCCTCCTTCTGATAAATCATCTTCCGAAGGAAACCGGTCGAACGAGTCTTAGAATAAACAAAATCAACACCCCTATCGTTAATAAAATATTTGTCCGCACCACTTACTGCACCGACCTTTATATCGAAGTAATCACCAAGTCGCTCCGTCTGCTCACCTCTAACAAAAGAGATCAGACCGTCATTTTCAACAAAAGACAGCTCGCCGTCAAATGTCCTAGTCTTTCTACTGTAATTGTCTTTCTCGAAACGAAAAACGCATACATTCGGGCATGCACCATCGAACAATTTTTCGTCACCATAATCATAGAAATCGGTAATCGTGCCGTCTCTATAAAGCATTTTATTGACCGTCTTAGCTGAAGTGAGCTTAATAAAGTCTCTCGGGACAATAAAAATCAATTCTCCATTTTTCTTCAAATGTTTTATACATTTCTCAATGAAATATAAATACAGATTTGCCTGAACCTTAATTTCCGTCTCATGTTTTATTGAGATTAGAGAATTATCGACATATGGCGGATTTCCAATAATAGTGTCAAATTTCTCTTCTACCGGATAATCAAAGAAATCCATAATTAACACATCGTCATCTGTTACTACCCCAGGATCTATTTCAAGAAAAACGGATTGATTATTTTTTACCTTATTAAACGCACCGTCACCGCAAGAAGGCTCTAATAATCTGCCGTTTTTATTTTTTATTAACGATATGCACTTATCTACTAGTTTTTCAGGCGAAAAGAACTGACCATATTTCTGCCTATGGCTAGCATTTATAAATTTTTCGCGTGGTATGGCGCCTCCTAACCCCTAGCGCCACAATCCTAAAAAGAAAATAAGACACCTTGCGATGTCTTGTTCTAAATAAAATACCGGTTACATCATGAATCCGGGGACAATACACCGCATGATGTCTTAAATCAATTTCTGCACTTAGACTGAAACAGCCTAACCGGAGCGATGATCCTCCCCGGATTTACGGGTTGTTTCAAAAACGCTTCCGCGAGTGCAGAATTGTAGCCTAAGTGCAAATTATTAAATTGATTTAAGACAATTTAATTATAACACCTAGACAAGACTCATAACAGAGACATTTTCATGCTCATGCTTCTAGAGCCATCTTCTGTGAGTTATGCTCTCTATGCGGTTCTTCCGCATGCGCCGTCGCTAAATGACGCAAAAGCCTAACCGGAGTAGCGCGGCGCATTTTTAGTTAACAGAGATTTTATCGTGCCTATGCTTCCCCTATTATTTAGACCTAATATATTCTACCTTCACGGGAGTTTTAGGGTATCTCCCAGAGCGTTTCATTGAAACCTGAAAGAGCTCGCAGGGGCTTCAATAAACGGTTGATTCTAGGCAGACTAGACGCCCCGTAGAAAGGTGGTTGCATGAGCGTCAGAATTACAATCTGCAACGTGAGTGTGGAGCTGAGTATTCGATTGCCGAAACTCAAAAAATCCCCTAACCATTAGCTAGAGGACCAAACCCTGAGCAATTCCTAGAGTTGCTCTATGGCTATAGTATATCATGCTGATAAAAAAAATATTTCAGGACATACGCCTGAAATATTTTCCTATAGTTCCCCGCTGATTAGTTCGCTTTCTGCCAGCGAGCGATTGCATCCTCGATAACCTTGGTTGCATCCTCTACGCCGAAGAAGCCCTTTACATGAGTCGTGCCAGGTTTCTTGAGATCCTTGTAATGATTGAAGTGGAATTCAATCTGCTCAATAGTGCGCTTTGGCAAGTCTTCGAGAGACTTAATTGCATCACCATTGTTGCGGTCGTCATCAACGACACAGATAATTTTGTCGTCAACTTCGCCGTCATCCTCAAACTTCATCACGCCAAGAACGCGAGCCTTAAGATAAATGCCAGTCGTAAGTGGCTGATCAGTGATTACGAGAGCGTCGAGTTCATCGCCATCCTCATCAAGCGTCTGTGGAATGAAGCCGTAGTTGCATGGCTTTGCAAATGCGATTGGCTCAATGCGATCAAGCATGAAGCAGGCGCGCTTGCGGTCCCACTCAATCTTGTGGTTGCTACCAGTTGGGATTTCAATAACAACGTTAATAGTACCCTCTTTGTACTCACCAGGATTCAAAATCTGATTAAAATCTGCCATTAAAAAACTCCTTTCGTTTCTTCCCCTATTATACAACAGACTATATGATATAATAAGCATAAGTAAAATCTAGATCTATATAGGAGAAAATACCAAATGGTCAAAATTGCAATCAACGGGTTTGGGCGCATCGGCCGCAACGCTTTCAAAATCGCTTTTGAACGTCGCGATGCAGAGATTGTTGCTATCAACGACCTTACCGACGCAAAAACTCTCGCACATCTTTTGAAGTACGATTCAAACTACGGTGCATACGAATATGATGTCGATTACGATGACGAAAATATCATCGTCGACGGCAAAAAGATTCGCGTCCTCGCAGAAAAAGAGCCAGCAAACCTCCCATGGGGCGCAATGGAAGTCGATGTCGTCATCGAGTCCACTGGCTTCTTCACCGATCCCGCTAAGGCTCGTGCACATATCGATGCCGGCGCAAAGAAGGTAGTTATCTCCGCTCCAGCTAAGGGTGAAGGCGCAAAGACTATCGTTCTCGGCGTCAACGAAGACGAAATCACCGAAGATGACGTAATTCTTTCCAACGCATCCTGCACTACTAACTGTATTGCACCAGTTATGAAGGTTCTCGAGGACAACCTCGGTATCGAAAAGGCTATGATGACCACCGTTCACAGCTACACTGCTAGCCAAAAGCTCCAGGATGCTCCAGCTAAGGACCTCCGCGAAGCTCGCAACGCTGCTGAAAACATCGTTCCTACGACTACTGGCGCAAGCAAGGCTGCCGCTCTCACCATTCCTTCCCTCAAGGGCAAGTTCAATGGTCTTTCCGTACGCGTCCCGACCCCAGTCGTTTCCCTTTCCGATATCACCGCAATTTCTAAGCGCCCAACTAGCGTAGAAGAAATCAACGACATCTTCCGCCGCGCAGCTAACGAAGATTACTACAAGGGTATCCTCGCTGCTACTGACGAAGAGCTCGTTTCTATCGATTACCGCGGCAACAGCCACTCCTGCATCGTTGACCTTAAACTCACCGATGTTGTCGACGGCAACCTCATCAAGGTCGTCGCTTGGTACGACAACGAATGGGGCTACAGCAACCGCCTCGTAGAACTTAGTGTCGACTTCGGCAAGATGGGCAAAAACTAATATGCACGTCTACCTCGGCGCCGATCATCGTGGCTACCAGCTAAAAAACGACGTCATTAACTGGCTCGTCAGCCAACAAATTCCTTATACGGATTTTGGTGCCACCGAATACGACGCCGAGGACGATTTTAATGACTACGCCAAAAAAGTCGCCGACGCAATCTTGCGCAACCCTGGCGAAGAATCCTTTGGCGTTCTTCTCTGCGGTTCTGGCCAAGGCATGTGCATGCAGGCCAACCGCTACAAAGGTATCCGCGCTGCCCTCTGTAACACTTCAAGTGATGCATTCGAGACTCGCGGTCACAACAACGCAAACGTTCTCTGCATCTCCGCAGACAACGCACGCGATCACTTCTCTGAGATTCTAGACAGTTTTCTGGACGCCAAACCGCTTCCAGACGAAAAATATCAACGGCGCTGCCGAAAGTTAGACGAGGAATAATCCATGGCTATTTCCATCGTAGCTCCAACGATTCTAACCCAGAATCCGACCGAGTTTAAAGAAATTGTTCAAAAATATAATCCATTCACAAAGCGTGCTCATATCGACATTTCCGATGGCACTCTCTCCCCTAACATGACCGTTAATGAGACTGCTTGTTGGTGGCCAAAAGGCTGGACGGTCGACATCCATATGATGACTGCCAACCCTGCTGCTCATGTCGATAACCTTATTAAGCTTCATCCAAATCTTGTCATTTTTCATGCCGAGGCTAAGGATGATTTGCTCCCTATTTTCGACACGCTCAAGCAAAACGGCATGAAGGTCGGTGTCGCTATCATTAAAGGTGTCTACCCTCCTTCTATTAAGGCTATTCTTGAGGCAGCCGACTATGCCCTCATTTTCTCCGGAAATATGGGCCAGTATGGCGGCGAAGCAGATTTGCTTCTCCTCGAGAAAGTTCCACTTATTCAAGAAATTCACCCAGGCATCGAAATCGGTTGGGATGGCGGAATTAACATGGATAATCTCCGTACCATCGTCCACGGCGGTGTCACCGTCCTAAACGTCGGCAGCGCAATCGCCAAGGCTCAGGACCCACAGAAGGTTTATCAGGTTATGATGCAAGAGACCGAAAAGGAGGACCCAATTTAATGGCCCGTATCGTTAGTATTGGTGCTGCCCTACAAGACGTTTATCTTATCGATCATGATGATTTCGGCACCAACAGCCGCGGCTTTTTCAATCAAATCGAGCTCGGCACTAAGGTAGATATCGACAAAATCAAGTTTGGCACCGGCGGCGGCGCCACTAATGCCGCTACTACCTTTGCTCGCTACGGCCATGAATCTATTTTCATGGGTTGTATTTCCAACGATCCAGCCGGCCAGGCTATTATTAATTCCCTCGATGACGAAGGTATCGATTCTAGCTACGTCACTTATCTTAACCGCCTCCAAACCGGTTATTCCGTCGTACTTCTTGCTCCAAACGGCGAGCGCACTATCCTAACCTGCCGTGGCGCGAGCGCACACTTCGACGCTCTCAATCCGGACGATCTTGATACGGTTTATCCAGATTGGGTTTACGTCACTACTTTTCGCGGCGACATGGATGCACTCGATCAGTTCTTCACCAAGGCTAAGTCCCTTGGCGCCAAGATTATGTTCAATCCTGGCAACCTCGAGCTCCAGCATACTCGCAAGCTCCTCGGTCTGCTCTCCGACGTCGATGTTCTTCTTGTTAACAAGTGCGAAGCGCAGAAAATCGTTGAGGGCAAAATCCTCACCGAGCTTCTCGCTAAGGTTAAAAACTACGTTCCGAATGTAATAATTACCGATGGTAACCAAGGCGCTATCGCGACCGACGGTAAAGAAGTCTACCGCGCTGGTCTCTATGAAGACGTTAAGATTAAAGATTCCACCGGCGCCGGCGATGCCTTCGGTTCCGGCTTCCTCGCCGCTTACGCCGACGGCAAAACCTTCAAGGATTCCCTCGTCTTCGCAAGCGCCAACTCTACTTCCGTTGTTCAGCATGTCGGCAGTAAAGACGGCATTCTCAGCAAAAACACAAAACTACATAACATGCCTATAGAGGAGATTCGCTAATGGATGATGCCATCGCTAACTGGCTCGACAGTATCGCAAATGAAAAACTAAACACCGAGGACGTAGAACGTTCCCTTCGCTACGCTAAGGACCTCGAACAAGGTCTCGCTAAAGTCCGTACCTTCGCGCAAGGCGTTTCTATCTTCGGTTCCGCTCGCCTTCCAGAGAATAGCAAGTGGTGCAAGATGGCCGAAAAACTCGGCTTTATGCTCGCTCAGAACGGTCACGCCGTGATTTCTGGCGGCGGCCCAAGTATCATGCAAGCCGCCAACAAGGGTGCTTACGAGGCTGGTGGCCGCAGTATCGGCCTCAACATCGAGCTCCCACACGAGCAGCATATTAACCCGTACGTAACCGACTCCATCGAGTTCCATTACTTCTTTGCACGCAAGGTCATGCTCACTATCGCAAGTAAGGTCTACGTCTTCTTCCCTGGCGGTTTCGGTACCCTCGATGAGTTCTCCGAGATTCTTATCCTCATGCAAGAAGGCAAGATGCCAAAGATGCCAATGTTCCTCATTGGCAAGAGCTATTGGAAACCACTCGATCGCTTCTTTGAAACTAAGATGCAGAAAGCTGGCACTATCAGCGCTAAAGACCGCAAGATTTATAAGATTACCGACGATATTACAGAGGTCGTAAAGGCCGCCAACAAGATTGGCCACCCAAGTA
>DESW01000004.1 GCA_002361425.1 Candidatus Saccharibacteria bacterium UBA3304
CGAGGAGGGACTTGAACCCTCACGATATTGCTATCACAAGATTTTGAGTCTAGCGTGTCTACCAATTCCACCACTCGCCCAACTTTTAAACGAACAATATTAGTTTAGCATAAAAGATACGTTTATGCTAGAATATGAAGTAATGGATAATCAGAAAGGTGGGCAAGCTAGTACTCCTCCTAGTTGGAATGCTTGGGGGCAAGCTGCGGCAAAAAATGCCGCTAATGGCCAAGTTGCGCAAAAACCAGCGTCAACCGAACCTACTGCTGCGCAGAAACAGCAGCAGACCGCTGCCGCTCTCGCTCGCCAGAAAGTTCTAGAAGCCTACAAACATCAGCCGCAGAATTACCGCGAACCGTCCAAACAGGCTCCCGCTCCTCAAGTCAAAACCGAGGATTGGCGGAAGTATCATTCTGCATGGCAAGATTATTATCAGAAATATTACGGCGAGTACTATGGCCGCGCCGCCAAAGAGTATGTTGCCCGCGAACGCCTAAAGATCGAGCGCGAAACCGCCGAACGCGAAGCAAAAGCTGCCGAAGAGCGTAAGATTCTTTCCTCTGCTGCCAGCGCCGCCGAAAGCGTCGAAGATACCAAAGACGTCCAGAACGATTTTAAGGCAAAGATTCAGAAAAAAGTCGCGAAGCGTGCCAAGAAGATGCGCAAATCTCGCCACTTCATTCCGCTCACTATCGGCTTCACGATTCTCGTGCTTGGCCTTCTTTTCCAGTACAACCAGGTTATTATCGCTAACGCCGTCGCCTATATGTCTCCTGGCGGCAGCGAGGTAAATGACATTACTGCTATCGACCCAACCGTCTCCGCTAGCGTTCACGAGAAGCCAACTCTTATGATTCCTAAGCTCAACGTCGAAGTTCCGGTCGTCTTTGGCGCCAAGAACGATCTCAATTCCATGGCCAACGCTATGTCTAACGGCGTCGCTCACTTCTCTATCCGTGGCGCTTCCGCCAAACCAGGCGAAGTAGGCAACTTCGCTATCTCTGGCCACTCTGCCGGCAACATCTATCAGCAATCTGATTATAAGTTCATCTTCTCCGGCCTTACTCGCATGGGTACCGGCGACCTAATTTACATGGACTACAATGGCCAGCGCTACACCTACCGTGTCACCGGCACTCGCGTTGTTGAACCATCTAACTCCGCTTCTCTCCGCGAAATCGCCAACAACAACCCAGGTAAGCCAATGATCACCCTCATTACCTGTACGCCACTTGGCACCTCTAAATATCGCCTCCTCGTTTACGGCGAACAAATCCACCCAAGCTATAACGATACCGATCCAGAAACCCCAGCCGAAGATCCAGGCGACAGCAAAGAAGAACAAACCATGCCAAAGAACGATGATTCCCCATTCGAACAGTTCTGGAAGTGGCTCACTGGCCAGGAATAAGCTAAAATAAACTCATGAGTATCCAAAACTTTTCTTTCAGATTACCATCAATTCCAAAGCTCATCTGCAGCTTGCCAGTATTACTTGTAACTCTTTATTTCGTACCACCGCTCGGCGTCGTTCTAACAATCGCCCGCCTCTTTATCTACGGCAGCTATCGCTATTATCGCGTTCCAGCCGCTATTCTCGTGGTCGCCCTTCTCTGCCTCGCGCCACGCGGCTATGAGCTCCTTCAGCAGAACTTTGGCGAGACAATTCCAGTCTTTCAGCCTCTCATCGACTTTCGCGCACATCCACTCTTCGCCAAACTCACCGACTTTGGCCGCTGGACAGCCATTTTTAGCGTCATCATGATCATAGCTAGCCTTGCACTAGGAAAAGTAGCTAATCTCGTCTCACAGGCGCTTAGAATGGCTAATATGGCCGGTTCTGCTAGCCGCGCTAATGCCGGCAGCGACAATACGACTCGCAAAACTCCAATCATGCAAAAAGACGGCGCCAAGGTCGATCCTTCCGACCAATCCACCCCTCATGTCGTCAAATGTGACAACTGTGGCAAAGCTAACCATATTATCGGCACCGTCGGCACCTGCAAAGCCTGCCGTACTGCTATCGAGTGGCATCCAAAGAAGTAGCTCTTCTTGACTTACATATGTTTTTATTATAAAATAATAGCAACTGGGTCTATTTTTATTTGGCTCAAAAACCGATAACGGGAGCTAAATCCCTGCACATTAAAAGGAGTGTGGTTTTATGATGTCATTGAGAAATCTCTGGCGCTACTTTGTTAGCTCACTGAAACGTGCCACAAAAATGGAACAAGCAAACTTCTTCTGCAACATCGCCTGCATCGCATTTTATTCGATGGTCGGCTGCAGAGGCGCCTGGTATCTTCTTGCGATCATAATCGCCGCAGATACCTTCCGTTTGTTTGTCCGCGGTGCCTGGTATTACGCCCCCTTTCACGAGACGGCGCACTACTGGAATCCAAGCAAAGACGACTTAGCCATTGTCGCGGCTGGAGCAAAGTTTCTTTCGCTCATCGTCTTAGTTATCGCTAAACTGCCAGAATTCGTCTTCAAAGACTTGGCAGAACAACTTCAGGGTTTGCGCAGTATTCTCTGGTACATCATTGCCATCGCCGCCGTGACCGAAATGTTCCGTTGTTTGCTGTATACCATGCACAAATACAACGAGGACTGGTTACATGGCACAGAAGGCGAAATTGGACTACCGAACTGGATTTCCATCCTGCGTATATCAATTTCAATTATCATGCCACATATCTATGTAGCACAGCCCTTCGGAGCAAAGAGTAATTACATTGCTACCGGAATTATGATAATTGCAATTAGTACAGATGCAATTGATGGATTAATCGCACGCGCTACCCACAGTATTACAAAAGTCGGCAAGTATCTCGATCCACTTGGCGACAAGGTCATTTTCTTCCCTAACGCAGTCGCTTTCATTTGGCTACTGTATCAGAGCAGCATTATGACCGGCAGTAAAGTTATGATGATTATCACTACGGTATTCATCACCATCACCGTCGTACGCGACATACTCTTCTTTGTGTGGTTCTTTAAACGCGGGCGCAAGATTCCCGACGGCATCGGTGCCAGCCTCGTAGATAAAGTCCGCATGGGCTGCATCTGCGCTTGGCTGTTAGCAATGACTATCTCGATTACAGTTCCCGACCCGTCAATCAGCCTTCAGATGACAGTACTCAGCATCATTCTCATCATCGCTACTGCGCTACTCAGCGCAGTAAGCGTTTACGTTGATTACCGACGTCTCGAAACCGCACTCAAGAAAACGTAAAAGGCAGCCGCTCATTTCCGGTTGCCTTTTTTCTACCCCAGTTATTCCTTGACTTTTTAGATATTTTGTGATAAAATAAAAGGATTGGAGCTTTTGTTGCACAAAAACTAGTACTTTGAGAGGAGAGTGTTGCTCATGTTAAAAATTATCCAGAGCATTACGAAACGCTCAGGAAAACTCGAGATTGTTAATGCCGCTTGTTTCGTAGTGGCGATTATCTTTAGTATCCTGACAAATGCCAAAGGAGCCACCTGGCTTCTTATCGTAGTCGGTCTATCCGATATCGTGCGTTTTATCCTTTGCGGCGCCTGGTATTATACGCCTTTTCATGCTGGCGTAGAAGGTTGGCATTGCCCGCAGAAAGATAAAACCTATGCTATCGGTGTCAAAGCCAAAATCGTACTCTATCCGCTGATGATCCTGACAGGAATCTTAAAAATCATCACCCTAGAGTTTTTGGCCTGGTACGGCATCGTTGCCATATCGCTATTTGAAGTCATTCGTACTTCCGCCTGCGTTCTATACAAGCAGAATCCAAATTGGCTAGGCGATAATAACGGCAGGCTTGGCCTTCGTGGCTACGACATGGCTATCTGCGTAATAGCCATTGCGATTAATATTCATTTAATCGCAACAAATTGGCTCGGTAATGCCGGGCTAATCATTGCAGGCTTTTCTGCAGCGGCATGCCTCGTGACTATGGATTTCATCAATCCCCATATCCACGAACGTTTCACGAGATTCTATGGCTGGCTCGAAGCTTTTACGCAAAAGTTTTTCTTCATAGGCCACGCCATCGCAATCATCATTGCATTTACGAAGACGGATCTTAAGCTAAACAGTTGCTCAGTTGCCCTTATTGTCGCCGTTACATCTGCTATTGCGTCTATAAGGGATATCTTAATGATCATCTGGCATCTAAGCGGTCGTTGGAGCGTAAACTTCATTACGGAGCGTAATCGCATCATCAACGCCTCGAGACGTGTCGTAATATGTAGCTGGATCATCCTTAGTCTAGCAGCGATAATAACGGGTAGCGCTCAACTTGCTAGCCTGTCAGCGCTCGTCGCACTCGCGGTAGCAGTTGTTAGTGTTATTTGCTTAATCTCCGACGAAGGAGACATTGAGTATTCTCGCAGCAGTTACTACTTCTTTGAGGGACCGTACTAACGGTCCCTTTTTCTATACCGCGCTCGCAAAGACCTTATAGAAATCTTTTTCCGAGTTCCAAAGGCGCGCCACTACTGCCTGTACTAATAAAGCACCGCTCCAGAGAGAAATCGGCGTCAGCTTCGTGTCGGAAATCGACTGCGTCACCACTTCACCCTTCTCTGCAATCACAATCAAATCATTATGATAAGTTGCCACTGTTACTGGATAACTCAAGGTAAACTTATGCAAAGTCTCAACTAGCTGATTTGTCGGCATCGAAAGCGTAATTACCTTCGGATAATACATCGTACGGAGCATCTTTTGTAGCTGCGGCATCGTCAAAAGCACCCCTGTTTCGTAGTCGCGCATCGCCCAATCCGTCGCCGACGGCGTCACCGTCTCCACCGCATCGCGCGTCACGTAAACTGGCTTCTGGCATTTATCCATAAACTCCGCAAATACCAAGGAGGTCTCCGCGTTTTTGCCACTGTCACCAATCAAAATCACCGCATCGGCCCATTCCGCCTGGCGCAACATCTCCTGAAGCGCTAATCTGCCAAAAGCCCCCGAAGCTTCCGCCTCTGCAAAATAAAGCTCAGGCGTGCTCGGAACCTGATTCTTGAGCGCATCTGGCATCAACGCTCGTACTTCACCAACACCGAAGCGTTTAGCCGCTTCTAGAGCACTTGCGACTGCAAAGAACATACCTTTATTGCCGCCAATAATTAGCAGCTTACCAGCAAAGCGACGCTGCTCTGGCGCCATCATATCGATGTCGCTGTATAACTTTTTTGTACCCTGGCGATGCCAGTAATCTAGGTTTTCACTCATGCCAACTCCAGCATAATTGGGCAGTGGTCAGAGCCCTTTACTTCGTCGCAAATCTCTGCATTTTTAATCTGTTCGCGCAGCTTTTCGCTTACTAAGAAGTAGTCAATACGCCAACCGATATTGCGCATTCTAGCGCCGCCACGATACGACCACCAGCTATACTTTTGCTCGCCTGGATGCAGCTCACGCCATGAATCAATAAAGCCATTACTCAAGAAATTTGTCATACCCTGGCGGCCAGACTTCGTAAAGCCAGCATTACCCTCATTCTCTTTCGGGCGCGCCAAATCAATCTCTTCATGTGCCACATTAAAGTCACCACAAACAATCACCGGCTTCGTCACCTCAAGCGCCTTCATATAATCAAGCAAGGCCTTATCCCAGACATTCTCACGGTAGCCCATGCGTTCCAGCGTATGTTTCTCGTTCGGAACGTAAACATCTATCAGATAGAAATCCTCGAATTCCGCCGTCAAAACACGTCCTTCCGTACGTGCATCGCCAAAGGCATCTTCCCAGCCCGGCATCGCATCCTGCTCTGGCAAAAAACCAAAGCGCACGCTCAATGGTTTCTGCTTCGTAAAAATCGCCGTGCCAGAGTAGCCTGCCCGCTCGGCCGAATTCCAAATCTCCTCGTATTCCGGCAAATCCACCTCGGCCTGGCCTTGACGAGCCTTTGTCTCTTGCAGACACAAGATATCTGGCTGATATTTCTCGATAAAACTTTGCAAAGCACCCTTGCTAAGAACCGCCCGCAAACCATTCACATTCCAAGAAAAAATCTTCATAATTCCATTCTATCATCATATTGACTATATTCGCTTGTTATGGCATAATTTAAGTAGCCCAGGCTTCTTCGGAAGCAGCACTTTAATTCTTGAAAGGAGTAATGATTATGAATAAAACATTACTTATACCCGGAAACTTAGAGTACGAGAGTAACATCTGCGAACTCGAGGAATATCTTTTCAACGCCGTCAACGAAGGCGACGTCGTTATGGACGATGATTCATCAGCCTACGAATTCCAGATTAACGACCTCGACTATGAGTTCCCTGTAGACGCAGAAAGCCGCGAGACAATCTGCTCCAATATTAGAGACGAGCTCGATTTTAGACTCCAGTCTTACAACGAAGCATTAGCTGCCCACGCCGCCAATAGCGACGAAGACGAGCAGGAAGATTATTCCTATATGCCTCCTAACGTTTGGATAGAAGACGAGACGCTCTACGTACAATTCTAATCACTTCCTATATCCCATTTGCCTGGCTTAGGCAACCAGGCCCTCCTTTCTTATACCGCTCCTCAGATACACGAGGGGCGGTTTTTATATGCTATACTATCTCTAATAAAGGGAGTGTTTAACATGCGTGAAGATTACATCAGGTGGGATGAATATTTTATGGGTCTCGCACTGTTGTCCGCACAACGCAGCAAAGACCCTAATACTCAAGTTGGCGCTTGTATCGTCAACGACGATCATAAGATCGTAGCAACTGGCTATAATGGTATGCCAAGTGGCGTAAAAGACGAAGAAATGCCGTGGGCTCGCGAGGGTGATTTCCTCGAGACCAAGTATGCCTACGTCTGCCACGCCGAACTTAATGCAATTTTGAACAGTGTCGCCAAACTCGATGGCTGCACGCTTTATGTCACTCTCTTCCCTTGCAATGAATGCGCCAAGGCCGTCATTCAATCCGGTATCAAACGCGTCGTCTATGCTGACGACAAATACGCCGACGCCGAAAACACTATCGCTGCTAAGATGATGCTTCGTCGCTGCGGCGTCAAATGCGAAGAATACAAAGCTTCCGGCAAGAAAATCGAATTCATCGTATAAAAAAATGAGCCCAGCACATCTGCCGGGCCCTTTATTTAGGTTTATGCGGTTGGATGCCGCTTCGCGCTCCCCAATCTTCTCCCCCGCATTTAGCGGGGGTGGGGCTGACTTGCTGAGGTTAAAACCAAGAGTACTCACTCTCCAAAAAACCTTTTAGCTCAGATTCGCGACGACTCTAAGCGTGATCCCTACCGGAATATGCGGTTTCCAAGCCACATATCTGCACCCAGTATTCGCAAACTCCCCGATCGCTTTCGCTAACGGTTAACTCAAAGAACAGGCACTGCGAAAGTGTTATTCCTATTCCTCGCCCCCATTTTGGCTCGCCTTATTGGGGCATTTTCGTTGACGACTCATCGTGCTCACCCGGTTTAGTCTCCCCGGCGACTTCTTTGTGTTTTTACGGCTAGCTCCCAACGACGAGACTAGCCAACCATATTCCTCTCTTACCAGAGAAGAATACCCCTACTCATTTTGGGAGAGTAAGCTATACGGATTCCCCAAACTAGAAATATTTCTCGTGGGTAGCAACCTCCCATCGAGACGGCCAATCTAGCATAACCTTTCCTCGACTCACTTCTGCTCGAAGTTACTGAAACCCACCGTGCGCACCAGTGGAATCCCAGAAGTTTTCTTAAAAACTTTTAAAATCACTGGCTGTGGAGCGCAATTGCCGCCGCGACTTGCCAGACTTTCCACTCTCGATCTTCTCTTGCATGAGCAAGATCGCAATCGCCCTCTTCCACCCCCGGATAGAGGCAAACGATACTTCAGTACGCCTGTCCCCGCGGTATGCTACAAACAACGTAGCTTTTGCTCTAATGGCAAAGGCGCAATCGGCTCAGCACCTCATAAAAGATAAGCTGAAGCCCAGCAGAAAACCAGTCCACGACAAAGTCGCTTAGAATCTAAGCTAAATTGTAATGAACCAGTCTTCCGCCTCCCAGCTTCAAACTTATGGGCTTATTATAGCAACTTTTGCTATTTTCGTCAATTCATACACCACACTACACAACTTTTACAGAGGTAGAAATACGGCATTTTTTGTCAAAATGCCTTGACAAAACACCGTGGTATAATATGAGTATGAGCAATTCCCCACGCATTCAACAGGCTATTAAGGTCGCCACTAAGGCGCACGAAGGCCAGTTGCGCAAAACTGGGGAGCCTTACATTATCCATCCACTCGCCGTTATGAAAATCCTTCAAGAGTGGAATATGGATGAGGATTCCGTCGTCGCCGGCGTCCTCCATGACACAGTCGAGGATACCGAGCTTACTCTTAAAGATGTCGAGGAGCAATTCGGCAAAGATGTCGCCTTCCTCGTGAACGGCGTCACCAAGCTCGGCAAGGCTCGCAGCAGTATGAAGAATCTCGACGAATACCTTCCAGAGACTTCCGACAACCTTCTTAAACTTCTCATCGCTACCGGTCAGGATATTCGCGTCCTTATCATTAAGCTTGCCGATCGTCTCCATAACCTTCGCACTCTCAGCGCCCTTCCGCCAGATAAGCAGCAAAAGATTGCTCGCGAATCACTCGAAGTCTTCGCGCCACTCGCCGACCGTCTTCAGATGGGTCGCGTCCGTGTCGAGATTGAGGAAACTAGCTTCCGCTACCTCGATCCAAAGCGCTACGAAGAACTCAAGAAGCTCACCGAAGAACGCCTACGCCAGGCTGACAAAAAGCTCAAAAACGCTCAGCACGCCGTTGAAGATCTCCTCAAGAAAGAAGGCATTAAATACAGCTGCGATGGCCGCGTCAAATCTATCTATTCGCTTCATAAAAAACTCGCAAAATACGATCAGAACATCGACCGTATCTATGACCTTATTGCCCTTCGTTTCATCGTTGATGACGTGACGACTTGTTATCTCGTTCTCGGTCTCATTCATTCCCTTTTTACTCCTATGGACGGCCGTATCAAAGACTATATCGCCATGCCAAAACAGAACGGTTATCAGTCTATCCACACCACTGTTATTACGAAGGATAAACAGATTGTCGAGTTCCAGATTCGCACCCGCGAGATGCACGATTACGCTGAACGCGGTCTTGCCGCCACCTTCTACTATAACGAGCAGAAGCTTACCTCCGCCTATACCGAAGGTCGCGTCAGTCGCCTCCCGAGCAATCTTCTTTGGATCAAGGAGCTTCAGGAGACCGCCACAAAGCTTGCCTCCGGCGAGAAAGTCGACACTAAGAAACTTCGCCTCACCCTCTTTGCTGATAAGATTTTTGTCTACACACCAAAGGGCGACATTATCGACTTACCACGCGGCTCCATGCCTCTAGACTTCGCCTATCGCCTCCATAGCGAGATTGGCGCCGCCTGTATCGGCGCCCGCATTAACGGCAAGATGGTTAGTCTTAACACTAAGCTCGAAAGCGGCGACGTCATCGAGATTATCACCGCCAAAAACACTCAGCCTAACCCAGGTTGGCTCGATAAGGTAAGCAGCAAACACGCCCGCCACAAACTCCTCTCGCAGCTTCATTCCCTCTTTCCGAACTTCGTAGCTAGCCCAGAGCAAAACGCCGTCAAAGCCGCTCTCAAGGCCGAAAAAGCCGCAATGAAGAAAAAGGCCAAAGCCGCCGCTAAAAATAATAAGAAATAATCAAGAAAAAAATCCGCGACACGTGCGTGGATTTTTTCTCATCCTCAAGAGGAGTCCCCGCGAGGGGAATGTGTTCCCTCGCGGAAGCGAAGCGTTATAGTTCTTCAGGTTTGACGCGAATCTGTTCGGTTGTATCGCGATCGCGAACCGTAACAGTTCCATCCTCGAGCGTATCGAAGTCGATTACGATACACTTTGGCGTGCCAATCTCGTCCTGCTTGAGATAGCGCTTACCGATATTGCCGGAATCATCCCAAGTGACGTTATGATATTTCTTGCGAAGCATCGCATAAACCTCGCGCGCCTTAGCAACAAGCTCTGGCTTATTCTTGAGAAGTGGCGAAACGCAGAAGCGATATGGCGCCAAATTCTCTGGAAGTGCGAGCACGATGCGCTTTTCTTCCTGGCGATAAGCACAGGTGAGCACAGCGAGAAGCAAACGTTCAACACCGATTGATGGCTCAATCACATGAGGCACAAAACGTGCGCCGCCACCCTTGACGATGTATTCCATATTCTTACCGCTCTCGCGTTGAATATTCTGCAAATCAAAGTCAGTACGATAAGCCAAACCCATCAATTCCTCACGGCCGTTAGGATAATCGAACTCGATATCAACGGTGCGCTTAGAATAGTGAGCACGATCTTCAGGCTCAACCTCGAGGTCGTGAATACGAGAAGCATCAAGGCCCATTACTTCGGTCAAGAATTCATGCTGCTCCTTGAGCAACTTCTCGAAGTTCTCTTCCCAAGTTTCAGGAGCGACAAAGTACTCAATCTCCATCTGGGAACATTCGCGGTCGCGCAAGATAAAGTCGCGCGGTGAAATCTCGTTGCGAAAAGCCTTACCCTGCTGAGCAAGACCGAATGGAAGATCTGGATAAATTGTATCAACAACGTTCTTATAGTTCGTAAAGATGCCCTGGGCAGTTTCTGGGCGCAAATATGCAATCGAACTATCATCATCAACTGGACCAACATGGGTCTGGAACATCATATTGAATTTACGGATATCGCCCCAGTTAATCTTGCCACAAGTTGGGCACTTAACATTAAGCGCCTTGAATTCTTCGGTCGTAACGCTTTCAGAAATACCGTCTGCAATCTTATCAGCGCGGAAACGGCCATGGCACTCGCCACACTCTACGAGCGGATCAGCAAAGGTTGCCGTGTGACCAGAAGCCTGCCAGGTGCGAGGGTTCATAATGATTGCCGCATCAACGCCAAACATATCTTCGCGACTTTCAACCCAGTAATTCCACCAGGCATCCATAATTTTACGCTTTAGTGCTACGCCCAAAGGGCCAAAATCCCATGTACCAGCCATACCGCCGTAAACATCTGAACCCTGCCAGATGAAACCGCGGCGCTTACATAGGCTTACAATATCTTCCATTTTTACTGCCATAATAGTCTTATTTTACTCCTTAACGGCGTTTTTCCCAAATCTTGCGGATTAACTTCAAAGACAAAGTCGAAAGCCAGAAACCCATCACTGGAACCAAAGAGCTCAAAAATACATTTGAGACCTGAGCAATCGATGCCCGATAAAGCACGACGATCGCATAAGTTAACACCATGATACAGAGGCGGCGCGTCCAGCTAGTCTCCCAAGCCTTATCTGTTTCCACGCGCTTATTGCGCGCTTTAATTGCCTCAATTTCTTTCTTATAATCTATGTCACTCATTCTTTCATTATCTCATAACAGATTATCTGCGTCCACATTAGACACATGTCCAATATTTCGCTATAATTATCCTATGAGTAAGCGTGACGAAATTATAAATGCATTCAAAGCACTTATCGAAGATTCCTCAGAGACAATCACTCCTTCAGTTATCGCCAAAAAGGCAAAGATTAGTCGTGCCACTTTTTACAATTATTACGACAGCTATGAAGATTTGCTCCAAGATTACTACACGGATCTCGCCGCTGCTTTTGCTAACTTAAACTCTTTTACACTCAACTCCTTCCTCAATTTCTTCAGAGAAAACCGCAATTTCTTCGTCGTATATTTAGACACCTGTCCATTCTCGAACCTACTATCCGACTTCCTAGGCCCACAAAAATACGGCGACATTAATGCCATCGACATTGATTCGCCCTATCAAGCAGCCTACGAGATCTCCGGCATTAACGGCATCCTTTTCACTTGGGCTATCAATGAATGTTCTACCCCTGTCCGCATCATCCGCCGAGCCATTCTCGCCAACCAGGACATCGAAGAATACCCTGCGTCGAATCGCTTCATCCTTTGCGATGTTGAACTATATAGCGAAACATCAGACCGCGACTATACACTCGTCTATCTATCAACCAACCCTCACCTCAATGTTGGCGACGAAGTTAGTGTCCCCCTTGGCCCCAATAACCACTTAACATACGGAACCGTTACAAATGTTCGCATCGTAGAAGAAAAAGACCTACCGCTCCCCCTCTATAAAATCAAATACATTGCTGACTATCACTAAATCCCGCCCGCTTTCTCAGCGCAGCGCGTAATATAGCCAATCTCATCCATTAGCTCACCGTAGCCAGACACCTTCATTGCTACTTCAAGCGGCGTCGACGCCATCACGCGCATCATTTTAATGTGGTCCGCCGTCACCCGCCCCATATCATGTGGTGCGAGCGCAACATTCTCGACGTCCCATACGTAACGATTTTCCGAGTTTAATTTATTACCCGCAACGTCGAATTTTAGGTTTATTTCCTCGCCTGCCGCCGCAAGCATATTCATACTCGCCCAAGCACGCAAAAGCTCCTTCCAACGCGTCTCAGAGCCTTCTGAGGCATGTTTTTGTGCGGCCTGCAGGCTTTGTCGCAGGATATTAAAGAATTCCGGTGAATCTACCTGCTCCGCCCGCTTCGAAGCGTCACGCATCAGATTACCGCCCAACTCCAAAAGCTCAATATCGCGCACAAAAGCGTCATAGTATTCCAATAGTTTTGCCGAGGTCAAAATCCCAAGCTCACCCTTGCCCTCATGAATCACTACCTCGGAAACCGAAAACAACTCAATGCCGCCGGCCAGCTTCGACTTCTCGCGACGCACCCCTTTTGCCATCACCGACTTCTTACCCTCGGGCGTCAGCAGCTGCAAAATTCTGTCCGCCTCACCATAATCCGTACGCTTTAAAACAATTGCCTTTGTCTTTAAATCACGCATAGCGGCCAACCAATTCTAGCAGCTCGCCCGGCTGCATTTTACCCTTATCGAAAGTCGCCACCACCCCATATTTTTCTGCAATATCATCATCAAGCGAAACGCTACTTACAATCGCCGCCGGCACATCCATTAACTCCGGATAGCTACGCATCTCATTGAGCACCGCAAAGCCCGTCGGACCAGTCAAAAGCACATCCAAAATCACCAGATCCGGCACTTCTTCATCCATCTCTGCAATCGCCGCCACGCCGTCATGAAAATACTTCACGTCGTCGCGCTTTAGTAGCCTCCGATAATAGCTTTCCCACCCTCTATCATCTTCAATCACGTAAATCATAGAAAACTCAACTGCCCGCTTACTGGCAAATCGATATAGAAACTCGTTCCGTCACGGTGACGAATCAGACCAAAATCGCTGCCCATATAATTAGCAAATTTCGCCGCAATATAGAGGCCGAGCCCAGATGAACCCGGACGCATCGGCGTCGCTACCGGCTTATTCACAAAGCCGTCCTTAATCTCGCGCCAGATCTTCGTTGGTACTGCCGGGCCGTAATCACGCACCGCAATTCTAATCTTATTCGCGCGATCAATCACCGTAATTTCGCTCGGCAATTCCTCACCGCCATAGTTCATCGCGTTCAAACAAAAGTTATAAACCACCGAGTGTAATAGCTGCGGATTCGCCACCACCAAGCGACGCTTATTACGATACTCGATTCTAAGCTCGCGACGATTAAATTCAAAGAGACGCCAGAGCTCACCAACCACTTCGTCGCAAACCACGCGCGGATTGACCGGCTCCATCTCAAACATTGCATCTTCTAGACGCGCAATACGCGTCAAATCATTCACTTGCTGCAAGGCCCGCTCGCTTGTCGCTACAATCTGGCGACCAACCTCGCGCGCACCTTTCATATCCTCTTCAAAATCCAAAGACAAAGCTAGCTGTCGCACCAAACTTAGCGGCGCTTTCAACTCATGCGCAACAACTACCTCACTCTCCATGCCTCTATTCTACAACAAAAATCCCCACACATTAAAGCGTAGGGATTTTAGAAAATCGATTTTCTATGAGTTGCGGCGAATGCCCTGGAGCAAAGTCTCAAAATCGTTACGATAAACCTCTGCATCCATCTGGAAGACAGCGGTCTTATCGTTAACCTTAATAAGAACAATTACGCCATTCATCTCTTTCTCGATCTCACCTTCGAGGCGGCTACCGGTAATATTGTCACCTGCGCTAAAGGCGGACGAAGTCATCTTACCATTATTAATCTTTGACTGATAAGTCTTCAAGACTGTATCGTACTGGCGGTTAAGAATCGAGAAACGAAGTGCAAAACGAGAATTCTTATCTTTAATTGGGTCTACCTGGGATGGGCGGAAGTAGGCCTTGTAATCGGTATTATTCGTACCGTCGCTTTCTACATAGACGCTCCAAGTCTTTGGATACTGGAAGCTGATTGAACCGTAATCACTTGGGCCAGTAAAGCTGTAGTAAGGCAACTTTTCCTGCTCTGCGAAGGATTTCTGGAGCTCTTCTTCCTTTTCTTTCACAGCCTCAGCAACTGCCAAGCCCTTCTCGGAATCATAGTTAGTCTTAAGCTCGTTGTACTGCATGAAGAAGATAACTGCGAAGACGATCGCTGCAGCAGCAATCAAACAGACGATAACAAGAATAATCGTCTCAATAAGAGTAGTGTCTTTCTTTGCTGGAGCACCAGCGGTTGCAGCAGCTGGAATTGGAGCCTGAACGCCTGGCATTCCAGGAGCTGGCATTCCAGGCATAGCTGGAGCCTGTTGAGGAGCCATCATCGGCGCAGGAGCTGCTACCGGATTTGGCATAGTATTATTCATCGGTGCTGCGCCAGTCAAATCTTGAGCCGCAGCCTGTGCGCCCTGAAAACCAGTAGGCGTCACTACCGTATCGTTGCCGCCCATACCTTCTTGACCAGGCATAGGAGCAAAGCCACCCATATTAGAATTCTGATCCATACTACAATTTTATTTTAGCTTATGCTTTTTTGCAAGAACTTATTTGCTAAAATCTTCCTCAATAACCTTGATCTCGTTCTTAAGCTCAGCGAGGTCTTTCTCGATCTCCTTTGCAAGCTCAGTCATCGCTTTGTATTTCTCGCTTGCCACCTCAAGCTTGAAGTCGTCCGAATAGAACCATTCGACGCCAGCCTTTAGGTCATCAATCTTTTCGCTAATATTTTTAGCCATTTTTGCGCTCCTTTATTTTAGTTATCTTAGCTTCAATTTCATTCTTCGCCGTCAGAATATTAATCTCGTTTCCTTCCGCCACGTCGCCGCGAATTAACGCATAGCCACGCTCGAGCACCTGCTCCGGGTTTAATTGTTCTAGTATTTTACGTTGGCCGGAAACGTCGTTTTGGAGAAGCTCGATTCTGCGCAGAATTTCGCGTCCAGCACGCACAATTTCCTGACGATTCGCCTCTGTTATTTCGTCAATTTTCGTATTGAGCAAATTATTTATTCGTTTTATGTCAGCCCTTACATTTTCTGCAATCGCATGCCTATCTTTTGTAAGCATTTGCGCTGCGTTGGATGGCGTCGAGGCCACCACGTCTGCCGCCAAGTCACACAAGCTTTCATCGACTTCATGGCCAATACCCGTAATCACCGGAATCTTCGAAGCGGCAATTGCGCGCACAAGCGCCTCATCGTTAAAGACCGCCAAGTCATCCGCCGAACCACCGCCACGAATTACAGCAATCACATCTACTTCTCCGCGCTCATTAAAGTAATTGAGTGCACGGATAATCTGATCAGCCGCCACCATGCCCTGCACCTGTGTATGCGCCGTCAAAACAGTCAGGCCGCCCCAACGCTCGTTCAAAATCTTGCAGAAGTCCGCATAGCCTGCCGCCTGCGTGCTAGAAATCACGCCAATCTTCGTAATCTTATCTGGGAGTGGGCGCTTCTTAGCCGGATCAAATAATCCCTCAGCTGTCAGCTTCTTCTTTAGCATCTCGAGGCTCTTCTTAATACTGCCCTCACCTACCGGCGCAATCGCCTGCACGGTCAAAGAAAACTTACCCCAGTTCGTTAACTTTGGTACCGCACGCACGCGTACGCGCATGCCGTCCTCAATCGGAAATCTTAGGCCATAGACCATCATAAAACAGCCTACGCTCGACTGTGCATCCTTTAAATCAAAGAAGACATATTTACCCTGATTAACCTTATAGCTTGCAACTTCACCCTCAACTACGACGCCAGTAAAAGCCGTCTCCATAATCTGATTACAGACTGCCTGAAAGTCTGAAACCGAGTAGACTTGTTGCGGATTATTTTCCATTCTTATCTACCTTGAATTTATCTTTACGGCTCATCAAAGCATGCTGATAGAAGCCCCAGCCACTAAGAATCGTACCAAGCAATACACAGATGCGCGTTACAATTACCGTAATCACAGCCACCGATGGATTCACGCCCGTTGCGACCATAATGAGCACCATTGCGCCCTCATAGCCGCCGAGACCACCCGGCGTCACCATAACCGTGCCAACTACGCTCGCAACACCTTCTGCGATCATAATCTGCGGCAAAATCTCCGGATGGCCGAGCGAGCACGCCACTACCCAATAGGTCGCAAGCTCCAGAAATGAATAAAATGCACCCCAGATTACCGGCTTCCAAAGCACCTTCTTATTCTTTTTTAGCTCTAGATAGTCGCCACGCAAATCACCGAAGAAATTTGCTACGCTATTATCTTTGAGATATTTGCGCTTCTTACCGCGCGAAATCTTACGCACAAGACCGTTCACGAACTTCGTCGCCTTCTCTGATAGCCAATCAATATTCTTCTGCTTGCGCACGATGAGCCAGACTGTTAGGATTACCATCTGAATACCTAACGCAATCAATGCCGCTAAACCTAAGGTCCAGTGCTTACCCGGTAATACGCAACCCGCAATCAAAACAATTGCAATCGCAATAAAGGTCTGCGCCGTATTTGCAAGCGCACAAATACCGTAGCGCAAAACATGGATAAAGCTAATCTGACCAGCCGTTATGCCGAGATCTTTCAAGCGCCAAATCAGATAGGCGAGACCACTCGCGCCGCCACTTGGCAACGCATGGTTAACGAAGTTAATTTCAAGCGAGATACGCGTCAATTTCGCCTGCGTCATCTTAAATCCTTTGCGCTGACGCAAAAACGCAAAGTAAATCTGCCCCGCCGCATAATACATCATGATCTGCTCAGGGATTAATAGTAAAAGAATCCACGGATTCAAGTGTTGGAAGGAATAAACCAACGCATCCCACATTGGCATCATTTCGCCGTTAAGCTCAACTTCCCCAGAAAATGCCTGATAGCCAATAAAGGCCACCAAAACCAAAGTAATTACACTTAAAACCTTCTTTAACATATCCTTTTTAGTATATCATTTTCGCGCCGTTTAAGGTATAATTTAAGGGTATGCAATATCTTGTCGTGCTCGGTCGTGAAGCCAAAATTTCCCTCGCGGAACTCGAGGCACTTTTTTCGTCCAGCAAAGTCAAGCAAGTTGCACCAAATCTCGCAATCGTGACCGCCAAATACGTCGATATTAATCGCCTCGGCGGCTCACTCAAGGTCGCGAGAGTTCTTGACGAATCTCCTACCGACTACCTTAGCCAACTACCAGAAGGCAAGATTACTCTTGGCGTCAGCGATTATTCCCCTAAAGCCAGCCAAAAATCCGCTTGGGTACTCGCACTAAAATACAAGAATCTTCTAAAGCGCCACGGCCGCAATGTCCGCCTTATTCCAGGCAAATCCGCAACAATTTCTAGCGCTACCGCACATCATAACCAGCTCGGCGAAAAGCTCAATCATATCGAACTTATCAAGTTCGGCGACACTTTCGCCACCTCTACTGGCACTCAGAACATCACTGCCTACGCCAAGCGCGATCAGGCTCGCCCTGCCCGCGACGCTTTCGTCGGCATGCTTCCACCAAAACTTGCCCAGATTCTTATCAACCTCGCCACTGGCGGCGCCAAATCCGGCCGTCTCCTCGATCCATTCTGCGGTACTGGCGTCGTTCTCCAAGAGGCTTCCCTTATGGGTTACCAAGTCTACGGCACCGATCTTTCAGACAAAATGATTAGCTACTCCGAACGTAACCTCTCCTGGCTCGCCGGACGTTATTCCGATATCAATCAAAAGCCTCAGCTCGAAGAAGGCGACGCTACCTCACATCAGTGGAAACCAGCACCAGACTTCATCGCTAGCGAAATCTACCTCGGTCATCCAATGTCTCAGCCACCAGCTGAGATCAAATTCCGCACCGAAAAAGAGAACTCCGAAGCTCTATTAACTAGCTTCCTCAAGAACCTCGCACCGCAAATCACCAGCGGCACAACCGTCGCTCTCGCCATCCCTGCCTGGCTCCGTCAAAACGGCAAATATTCCGGCCTCGATATTCTTGACAGATTAGAGGGTCTTGGGTATAATTTAACAAAGTATCGATACGCTTCTTTTGATGACCTCTTATATTACCGAGAGGGCCAAATCGTTGCGCGTCAAATAATAGTATTAAGGAAAAAGTAAAGTATGTCACATGTCAAAGCTGGTGGTACCAGTAAAAACATCCACAACAATGCTGGCCAACGCCTCGGCGTCAAGCGCTTTGGTGGCCAGACCGTAAAGACCGGTGAAGTTCTCGTTCGCCAGACCGGCGCAACCAAGCTCGCAGGCCCAGGCACCTTCATGAGCCGCAATTTCACGATTCATGCTGCCATCGATGGCAAGGTTGTCTTCGTTAAGACTAAGAAGAGCCACTTCTCTGGCAAGAGCGTTCGCCGCACCCGCGTCGAAGTTCACGCTGCTTAATTTAGCAACATCAAAAAATCTCCTCTCAATGAGGAGATTTTTTCTATAGCTCAATCTCTACGCTTACTGCCGCATGGTCGGAAACTAGCTCTTTATGAACCTCAAAGTTCGACCATTTAATACCGTCGCTAATCAAGATATGATCACAGGCCACGTCTTTTACGAACTTAAGATTCATCAGGGTCTGCTTCGTGCCAGTCTCTACTGTCAAATCGGTCAAGAAATCCAGCTCGCGCATCGCTGGCGCCTCCGCAATCACGTTCAAATCACCACACATCAGGGCTGGGCCTTTTTCATCACGTAATGTATCGGCTACGACCTTCATGCAACGAACTGTCTCTTCGTTGCCAAGCGGGTCTCTCTGCCAATATCCATGGTGCGCTAAAACCGTTAGCCCATTCGCGAGCTTCACTTTCAGCGCATACCACGCCTGGTTATCATCAGCACCATTCTTGTTCGAGAAGGCAGACTTCGGATTGTATTTACCGTGCGTTAAAATCGTCTCGATATTCTCGATCGGATAGCGACTTAAAATCACATTGCCCTGTTCCATCGTGGCCTTACCGCCAAGCAACTCAACACCATAATTAGAAACGCGCGCATCATATTCCAAACCACTAGCCGCTTTCAAATCTTCAACCGTATCAACAAAATAGCCCAAGAAGTCATCATTGTCGCTCCAAACTGCTTCCTGGAAACAGATAATATCATATTCATTCTCGCGCAAAAAACGCGTCAGAGCGCCTTTCATACGCCCAGTCCAAACATTCAATTGCAAAACTCTCATGCCTTTATTTTAGCATGCTAGAGGCTAGCGATTTTAAGCAACGCCATCTTTATCAGCGTCCACGGTTCAATGCCGGTCGACTTCATGTTCACGTCAGCTTCAGCCAAAATCTTCAAAGTCTTCGCCGCCTTCGCATTGTTATACTGCAGTTTCTTTATTGCCTGCGAAACCATCAAGCCCATAAACATATATGGATCATTTGTTTGTTCAATTTTTTCGCACATTTTTACGGCGCTATTATCCCCGCGCATCGCTGCATCTAAGATGTCAAAAACTAATTTATTGTTCGGATCTTCCGCAGCCGCAAATTCTTTAAACTCAACGTTCTTATTTTTGCTCAAAGCCTTATAAGCCGCCGAGCGCTTGTCGAGTTTCGTCTCCCATAAAACAATGTCATGCGGACAATCGTCCACGAAATTCGGCACCATCTCCCAGCATTCTTTATTAGCAGACAAATCCTTCACGAGAATCGTGCGCTTCTCGCCAAACAACGACGTGCCGAGAAAGACCGAAGCCATGTCACTCGTCGTCAAATTCTCTGCCTCAATCACTTCGTAATCGACACCAAACAATCTATCGATTGCTTTGCGTGCCTTAATACGATCTTCACCGTAAAACACTTTTATCATTTCTGACATCCTTCGCAATAATGTGTGCCACGCCCAGCCGTACGTGTCTTCAAAATCTCGCCACCACAACGCGGGCACTCTTGCCCTTCGCGACGAAACACCTTGGCAAATTTCTCGAGATAATTACCGCGTGTACCATCCGCCTTTACATAGTCTTTCATTGTCGAACCACCGCTATCGATTGACGCCTGCATTACTGAGCAAAGCCCTTCTAATAGCTTATCTGCTTCTTTACGTTTCAAGTCGCCGCACTTACGCCATGGCAAAATCTCCGCATAAAAACATCCTTCATCAGCATAAATATTGCCGACGCCAGCGATATTATGTTGATCTAGAATTACCGCCTTTACAGGTGAATTCTGGTGCCTTTGCAGCATCTCCCAGAAATCTTTTGGCTTCATATCCCACGGCTCTGCACCAAGGCTATTCAAAAACTTGTCCGTAGCCAAATCCAGTTTATCCATTACCGCCCAAAAACCAAACTTGCGCAAATCATTAAAATACAGATGCGTCCCGTCACTTAAGTCTACATAAATACGCGTAAAGCGCCCTGGCATCTCCTCATGAAAACTCTCGTCCGGATGCCCTGCCGCAAAACGCTCTAAGCCATCATGGATCATCTGACCAGTCATGCGCAAATGTACCATAACCGTCAGTTTGTTTTTAAGCCTAATTAATAGAGCTTTGCCGCGCCTATCGATACCGACAATTTCCTGCCCCTCAATTAGTTCCGGCTTGCCACGAAAACTCTTTTCGCACAAAATATGTACTTTAGAAATTTTCTTACCAACAATACACTTTTCGAGACCGCGCTTAATCGTCTCAACTTCTGGCAACTCCGGCATATCTCTATTATATGACAAACAAGAAGTAGAATGCGACGCCGTTTTTAATCATATGAAGCAGTACACCCGCCCAAATCGTACCCGTAAACTCGCGCAAAATACACATACAAATGCTCATCGCAAACACTGTCACGCCAACATTCCATTGACCATGCATAATACCGAACAACACCGATACGATTAACATTGCTGGTAGTGCTGGCATCCTAAAGCGCAACTTACCATATAGCCAACCACGGAAGATAATCTCTTCGCACAATGGTGCCAAAATCACCAAACAGGCAAATGCCATTACGAAATCACTGAATTGATAGAGGTTATTGTAGCCAACCTCTTGTACCTGCTCCCAGTTTACATCCGGCAACAACGCTTTCATCGTAAGCGTCAATGCGCCCGCCGCAAACAAAGAGACAGCAAAGCCAATTGGCGCCAATAATATATCCGTCCAAGTCGGCAAACCGCGCATACCTATTTCATCGCGCGTAGTCTTATACTTCAATACCTTCCAAGGCACAAATACTGCAACGAATAGCGCCGCCGCATAGACTATCACCTGATAAACTGCATTCGTCACATTCGAAGTTAGACTATCCTCTGGGAGGATCTTAACTAACAGGAATGCAATCGCATATTGCACAGCGAATAAAACCAAGCCTATCCACGCTGCCAACCCTAAGCCAAACAGTGCCAGAAAGAAGATTTTCCAACCCCTGCTTCGCTTGGTTTTCTTCTGAATCTTCTTGCTCAGCTCAGCTACTTTTTTCTCCAACGCGGTCGGCTTATCAGAAATCTTTGCAACCTCTACAGACTTCTTCTCTGTCATTATCCGATAATCCTCAATACATCAATTACGGTTACTACCGCAACAATAATCAACAATGCTACAAATGCTCTACTGACAATCTTTTCTTCTTTCTCTTTCGTAAGCTCTTTTTTGCGCAATTTATAGCTAAGAATTAGCAACCAACGACCGCCATCGAGTGCTGGAATTGGCAAGACATTCATTACGGCTAGCGAGATCGAGATAATTGCAGTCAAGAATAAGAGATTGTTCAAACCAGACGACATCATATTCGGGAACAATACGCCGATAATTCCAACTGGGCCACTCACTGAATCACCTGCTGCCTTTACAGCTTCCGCACCGCTCTCGCGCGCACTCTGATCAAAGAAGTTCAACTGGCGAACCACACCTGTAACCAAGTTCCACAATAGCTGGCCAACACCCTTGAAAGTTTCACCTGTTAGCTGAGCAGTCGTCGCTAAACCAACAATCGGTGCACTCCAAGTACTACGATATACTGCCGCACCAGAGATGCCTGCGCCAAGAATATATTCTTCGCTCTCTTCATTGAGCGTCATTTCTACCATATTCGTATCACCATTACGCTCATACGTCATATACACCGTCTGACCAGCGTATTTCGCGTCAAATGCGAGCAAATCGTCTGTAACGTTTATGAATACGCGTTCGCCATCAGGAGCATCACATTCGCCCTCCTCGCAGCCGAGAGAGCGCATTTGACGTACTATATCACCCTCTTTTAGGTGCGCAGCGGAAGCCGGGCTGCCATTCTTCACTTCGCCAATTGTAACTGGCTGGGTTACAACCGTTTTCGTATCGCCCTCCATCTCAAACTGGCCCTCAAGAAAATGTGGCATACCAATCCATGCCAAGACTGTCAAAACGACAAATGCCATTAGCCAGTTCATCGCAACACCGGCAAAAAGAATCTTTGTCTTAGACCAAAACGATGATGCGCCAAAACTACCCTTTGCTTTATCCGCATCGCTCTCGCCTTTCATCTGGCAGAAGCCGCCAATCGGCAACCAGTTCAATGATAAGACTAAGCCCTTACCTGGCATCTTTTCCCATTCAGACTTCTTTAAGCGACGCCATTTGCCATTCACCTTGCGCCAAGCAATCGCGCGTGGAGGAAAACCAATACCAAACTCTTCCACCTCTACGCCATTACGACGCGCAGCAATGAAATGCCCAAACTCGTGACCAGTCACGAGCAACATCAAGATTAATAAACCAACAATAATACCTACTACCACACTCATACTGTATTAATAATAGCACAAGCATAAGCGCAAGAAGCAAAAAAAGAAGCCCTTTCGGACTCCTCTTTTATCAAGTTAAGCGATCGATACGATTTCGATTTCGCTGTATTTCTGGCGGTGACCAGTTTCAGTATGGACACGCTTCTTGGAGTGGTAGCGGATAACGCGAACCTTGTCGCCAGCTACTTTCTCGTTAACGACCTTCGCTTTAACCTTAACTCCCTTGACGGTTGGATCACCAACAGTGGTCTTATCACCATCAATTACGAGCAAAGCATCGACAGCGAGATCTTTAGTTCCTTCCGGGAGGAGGTCCACACGGAGGGTCTCTTTTTCAGCGACAATATACTGCTTGCCGCCAATCTTTACGACTGCTTTTTTCATAAAATTCCTTTTATTACTTCGAATATTATAACAAAAAATCCCCCCTATTACAAGCATAAAAAGCAGCAGCGCCGGGATACCCTAGCCGGCGCTACTGTAATAAAGGAGTTGCTATATGCTATTTATCGTCCTTGGTCAGGCCTTTTTCAATGGCCGCCAAGTCTTTTTGGCTACGGTACCAATAGAGACCGCCAGTTGCAATACAGACTACTGCAACAATTGCCAAGGCGATTTCGCCAGGACCAGTCTTTGGAATATCTGGCTCATCACAGACCGGATTCTTTGGATCAGTAGTACAAATGCACTCTACATCGTCTGGATCACAGTCGTCATCGTCGTCACACTTTTCCTTCGTAGGATCACATGTGTCGTCTTCATCACATTTTTCCTTCGTAGGATCACATGTGTCGTCTTCATCACATTTTTCCTTCGTAGGATCACATTTTGGCTCTTCCTGACATTCGCGAAGAACATTGATAGTGGAACTATCGTTAATCTCGCCGGCGTCATGGTCGACATAAATTGTGTTCTTGAAAGCAGTTTTCGAGTTGCAGGCTGCTTTATCAACCGCGTTAGCGTTTACTTTCACCTTATAAGTAATCGTCGCAGTTGCACCCTTGCCATAAAGGCCAGTGTTAAAACCGTTCTGACCAATGATATCTTTCATCGTAAGACCATTAGGGTTTGCAGAGTTAACGAGCTTGGTAGTGCCATTAACAAGCGTTACGCCCGTTGGAAGCTTATCGTGGAAAGTAACATTCGTAAGATCGGTAGTACCAGTGTTCTCGAACTTAACTTGATAAGTAAGAGTGTCGCCTGGTTTTGCGTCTACAGTCTTGTAGTAGTTTTTACCATCCTTAGAGACGGTCTTGGTTACCTTAGCAGCAACCTGTTCGGCGCGAATCTTATATACGATATGGCCAGAATATTCTTCACAACCCGGAATAATACCGGAGAATTTATTGTGGCCAATGTATGCGCCGTCTTTACTAAAGAGCGATTCTGGGATAACTGTGCCATTTAGGCTGCCCTGGTTGTAGATCTTTGCAGAACCTTCAACATACTTAAGAACAACGTCTTTCGTAGAATCGGTCGTAAAGATTGCTTCATCCCAGACTTCAAGTGGATTGGTATTGGTTGCCGAAATGACACCAGATACCTTAACTGGCTTTGAAGCGCTAACCTTCCAAGCGGTTAGGCCGGTAGTTACACGTACACCACGCGCAATACCCTTGCCAGATTCGTTTAGGCTAGACTTCGCATCGTTGTGATAGAAGATCCAGACCTGATATTCCTTGCCAGGCGTGACTTTGACAGAGTCAGAGACTGCCTTGCCGGAACCAACCTCGCCAACACGGACGAAGTTCGTCTCGTTGCCGACAATGTTGTTGTCGGTGATAGAGTTGAAGGTAGGCTCATCAGCCGGGCTCTTCATCGTATAAGTCTTACGACTTGGACCCCAGTTGGTGCCGTTAGCTGCAGAGCTGGATGCAAATGGCACGATGGCCGTGATTGCAACAGCAATGAGCGCTGCTACCGTCAACCTCCGTTTAAATTTGATATTTGTTTGTTTTAGCATTTTTGTTACTCCTTTTTACTACCTCAATTTTTCCCTAGAAGTCGCCATTCGCAAATGCGTTAGCGGCGTCTTCGTCAGACATATTCTCGCTAGCCTGACCGGCAGAGCGATCTTCGGAATTATTAGCTTGTTCCTGTGCGTCGTGACCAGCCTGATCTGCCGCTTGCTGTTGCTGGTCTTCGGCAGTACGATTCTCCTGGTTGCTCGTGTTTTCGCCATTCGAGCCACCATTCGTTTCAGCGTTATCGATATTCTGCTGGACAGTGTTACCGCTACCGTCAGCACTCTGTTCATTCGTATCCTGGGCGCCAGTCTGTTCGTTACTGTCTGGGGCTACGTCATTCTGCTCTGCGCCATCTGAACCGTCATTATTCTGTTCAGCGTCATAGTCCGCTACGTCAGCTGGCTTATCGGAGACCTCGCCGTTCTGGTCCTGCGGATCTACATGTAGGCCATCGAGACCTTCATCGACGAGATCCTGACGGAATGGAGTTTTACCTGGATCTGGGTCTGGATCTGGGTCTGGATCAGGGTCTGGGTCTGGATCTGGATCAGGGTCTGGATCTGGGTCTGGGTCTGGATTTGGGTCTGGGTCTGGTTCTGGGTCTCCTGGAATCTGGCGTACGGTCGTAGTGAAGTCAAATTCATCTAATGGCTGGCCACCACAGCGCTCCTTAAAGGTAAAGGTATCAGTATGTTCGTTCTTATTCTCGTCAATCCAGACGCGGCGAACAGTGTAAACCTTCGTACCGTCTTCCTGAGTCGTACAACCGACCACCTCAATGTTGCTCGTATCAGAGTCACCGGTTTCGAATTCGGAATCCATGAAGAAGTTATGGAAGGTACCGGAAACTGTATTCTCAGTAAATTCGCTGTTACTGAAGATAGACATGACATAGTCATAAACTTCCTGATGAAGATCTGCATCAGCTTCCATTGCTTCAAGCAATGCATCCGGGTTATCGAAGTTCGCACCTTCAACACCGAAGTTAGGATCAGCAGTCTTCTCCTGCATGTAGTAATAAGTTGCAGCGAGCTGGCCTGGCTGAAGCATACGATCGCCGAGCTCTTGGCGCATCTCTTCTTCGGACAAGCCACTACCGAGCGACTCGCCAAAGGCGTGATTGCCAATCTTCTCATTATTAAAGGTCGAACCGTCTTCACTAGCGAACTGACCATGGTAAGTAGAGCGATCGTGGATAGACTCGTTATCTTCCTGGTCATCTTCGAGTTCCTGAACGATAGCAGTATTATCCTGGACCTCTTTCTTATCTCTCTTGCCAGAAAGACCGATACCGAGAACAGTTGCAAGTGCGAGCGCTACTACGATGCCGCGAGTTGCGAGCTTCTTGAATAGTTTTTTGCGCTCTTTCTTCTTCTCAGATTCAGGTCTGTTGCTATTATCGATAGCTTCAGCTTCCTGTCTTGCTTCCTCGACAGCCTCTTCATCAGAAGCTTCCTCTTCTTCACCGCCTGCGCCATTTGCGCGATCTGCAACCTCAGCGGCTGCAACGCCTGCTGCTGCACCGGCTGCAACGCCGGCTGCAGTTTCTGCTGCATTGCCATTAGAATCATCATTATCTTCAGTATTGTCCTCGCCCTCATCTTCGCCACCATCTTCGGCGTTGTCGGAACCGCCTTCTTCAGTGGAGCTACCTTCGGAACTATTTGCCTCAGTTGCAGCCTCAGTACCCTGGGTGCTCGTATCCGCCTGCTCTTCGCCAGCATTCAAAGCATCAACTAGACGCTGCTGATCTTCGAGGCTCCAGCTAAATACATCCATTGCATTCGTAACAGGCTTCTCAATCTTGCGAGCTGCCTTGAAAATCGCAGAAGTATAGTTGTGAGCAATCTCCTTATGGAGTCTTTCTCTTTCTTTCTGCTCTGCGTTTTCTGCATCCTCTGCTACTTCAGTAGTTTGCTCAACAACCTCGGTGCTGATTTCAGTACCAGGCTCCTGAGTGTCGCCACCATCAACAACTGCTAGTTCATTCTTAGCAGCATTTGGATCCATCAACCATTTGCGGTCGTCATCGCCGCCGCTGTGATCTGGTAATTTTGGTACTTCCGACATTTCTCTTTTTCCTGTTTATTTTTTATTTTTGACCTAGTTTGGGTCCATTTTAGCACTAGCTTTTTCAAAATGTCAAGTACTTTCAAACAACAAAAAGAGGACCGATTCGTTTTGCGGATTAGTCCTCTTTTCTGGCTTTCGCCTGCTATTTATTTTTTAGAAACTCGCTTTGTTATGATTTTTAACTCGAACAAGTTTTTACATTGGTATGTTCTCCTATTTTAAAGTTCATGAATAAGTTTTTATCTTATAGGCAATCTCCTTGTTTCTTATGGCAAGATTCGTTATCTATTTATAACTATCTATTAGGCAGCTAGATTGCGGATGAAGCCTAAGAGGCCTGCACCACGCTTCTGGTCTGCTATTTCACGTTCCTTTCTCATCTTTATTAATTCTTTTGCTTCGTCAGAGATTTCTTTTTTACTCTGATATTGATCTGGTGCTATGCCTTCGTCATATTCAATGGCGTCGTACATATCTTTTTTCTGATCGAGCTCCTCTTCCGAGTAATGCTCTTTTGCTTGTGTTGGGAAGCTATATTCGCTGCTTCCTATTTCGAATTTGTTTGCCATATTATTTTTGTTTTCCTTTCTATTTTGGCTAGTCTCCTTCCTGATACCCACTGGAATTTGATTTTTCGTTTTTGTGTTGGCTTTTTGCTTGCTCAACTGTCCTTATGCTATCACACTTATGCTTTTTTGTCAATAGCGCTTATGCTATATTTTTGCAATTTGTCAATTTTAACAGAGGTAGAAGCCCCCTTGCAAAATCTAAAAAATATTTCCACTACCCTATTCGGACAGTGGAAATATATACCACAACTCGCCTAAATGTGAATTGTTATTCTGCTTTTTCTATGCTGATTGTGACGTTTTCGCCTTCAACTTTCACGATTTCGTCATATGCATAGTTGTCATTCGTAAGCTCAGTTGCGAGTACTTCATTCTTTAATGTCTCAACATAAGCCTCAGGCACCTTGCAGGAAACACTAAGCTTAATACGATCGTCGACGTTAAGGCCAGCTTTCTTACGTGCAGATTGCACGAAGCGAATCAATTCACGCACAAAGCCTTCTTCGCGGAGTTCATCAGTAAGCTTCTTATCGAGCTCAAGGGCTTTACCATGCGCAACGCTCTTAACGTTGACCTCTTCGGCAATAATCTGTTCATAGAATTCATCGAGCTTCTCGCCGCCATATTTAAGGCTTGCGAGCGGCTGACGTACCTTAATCTGGCCGAATTCATCATTACGATCCATACGCAATGCCAAGCCTTCAGTAATGATTGCGCGGCAGTCTGCCATCTTAGCGATTGCTTCTTCGTCAATCTTGCCAGCTGCTGGCCAATCCTGAAGATGTACGCTCTCGCCACCCATCATATTCTGCCAAAGTTCTTCTGCTAGGAATGGCGTAAATGGCGCCATGATTAATGCTAGGTAGCTCAAGACATAATGCAAAGTCTCATAGGCCTCAGCCTTATCGCTTCCGGATTCAGACTTCCAGAAACGACGACGGCTACGACGTACAAACCAGTTCGAAAGATCATCTACGAATGGCAAGATGCCACCGGTTGCAAGTGGAAGATTATACTTATTCATACCATCAGTAATCTCATCGCGTAGCTGATAGAGACGTGCCACAATCCAAGCATCGAGTGGATTCTCAAGCTTAACTGGAGCTTTGAGCTTATCGCCCTTGAACTCCCAACCATCAACCTCAGCGTACATCGTGAAGAAGTCATAGACATTCCAAATCATCGTCAACTTACGAGCTGTATCTGATACGTCCTTGTCGATAAGTGCAAAGTCCTCACCGGCAAGCACTGGGCTAGAAAGCATCACGAAGCGAAGTGCATCTGCGGAATACTGGTCCATAAGGACATTTGGATCAGTATAGTTGCCGAGCGACTTGCTCATCTT
>DESW01000012.1 GCA_002361425.1 Candidatus Saccharibacteria bacterium UBA3304
TTGCAAAACGCCGCGCAATGCTCATTACGATGCCGCGCGAGGATATCGTATTTCTTGAAGATTCCGATGTGCTTGGTCCACTTAATCTCGATAAACTCTATAAGACTGGCGATAAAATCTTCCCAGTATTGAACAAAGCGAAAAAAGTCTGTGGCATTATCCGCCCGGAAAAAATTGATGTTTTGCATATTTCTAAAAACCAACCGGTTTCTAAGCTAATGAGCCACGATGTCGTGTTTGCGCGCGACGATTATTCGCTCGAACAATTGTTGGCGGTATTTTTGCGCAATCATACAGACTACGTTTTTATTATCGACAAGGACGAAAACCTACTTGGTTACGCGGAGCTCGATACGCTTATTGCAGTCCTGTTCAACCGCGAAATCAAAGACGATTTCGAGGATGATTCGAGCTCAATCTCCGTCTCTCGTCGCGAGATTTAAGGTATAATAATATTGTTATGTTTGACTTACAGAAGCGTCTTGATGCCCTGAAAGAATCCTTTGAGGCTGTCTGGCAGAAACTCGATATCGATAATCGTCTCAAACAATTGCAACAGCTCGAGGATGAAGTTGCGGTTCCGGAAATTTGGAACAATCCTGATGTTGCGCGCGAAAAAACTACCAAGGTTGCGCAGCTTCACGACGCGCTCGATCCTTGGACTTTGCTAAAGACTCAAATCAATGATTTGTCTGAATTAATGCAACTCGGCGACGAAAGCCTCGTTGAGGAATTTGCCGAGCAACTTACCGCGATGGAAGAGAAGCTCGCTGAGCTTCGCCAGGAACTTCGCTTTACTGGCAAATACGACCACAATGGCGCGATCTTGCGCATTACGGCTGGTGCCGGCGGTACCGAAGCGATGGACTGGTCCGGTATGCTTGAACGTATGTATCTCCGTTGGGCAGAACGCCATAATGTTACGGCGACTATTCTTGACCGTGTCGACGGGGAAGAAGCCGGTATTAAGACCAGTGTGATTGAAATGACTGGCAATAATATTTATGGCCAGCTCAAATCCGAGCACGGCACACATCGTCTCGTTCGCCTCAGCCCATTCAATGCTGACCATCTTCGCCAGACTTCTTTCTCGCTTGTAGAAGTTTTGCCAATTATCGAGAATGATGACGAAGTGCAAATTGATCCAAAGGATCTCCGCATTGATGTTTATCACTCCGGCGGTCACGGCGGTCAGTCCGTGAATACTACTAACTCAGCTGTACGTATTACGCATATTCCAACCAACATTGTCGTCGCAATCCAGAATGAGCGCAGCCAGCTCCAGAACAAAGAAAAAGCAATGGAAATCTTGCGCGGTAAACTCCAGCAGATGATGCAGGAGCAAAACGCCGAGTCTGTCGACAAGCTTCGCGCCGGCGAATCGGCTAGCTGGGGCCAGCAAATTCGCAACTATGTCCTGCATCCGTATAAGCTCGTCAAAGATACGCGTACTAAGTATGAAGAGAATGATGCCGAGGCTGTTTTAGACGGCAAAATCGACGGTTTTATCACAAGCTTTTTGGACAACTAAAAGTGCTTATGTTATCATAGTTAATATGATATTGCTCGATAACGTATCGAAATATTACAAAGGCGATAAAAAGCCTGCATTGGACGAAGTTAACCTGCATATTTTGCCAAAGGAATTCGTTTTTCTTGTTGGTCCTTCTGGCGCAGGTAAGTCTACTTTGATTAAAATGCTTACTCGTGAAGAGAAGCCTAGCTACGGCGACATTATGGTCGGTGGTATCGACTACAAATATATGAAGAAGAAGCATATTCCGCATCTTCGCCGCCGTATTGGTGTTGTCTTCCAGGACTTTAAGCTTCTTCCAAACCGCACCGTTTATGAAAACGTTGCATTTGCGCTTGAAATTGTCGGTGTATCTAACTCAGAAATAAAACGTACTGTGCCAAAGGTCCTTGACCTTGTTGGCCTTAGTGATAAAGCTCACAAGTTCCCGGGCGAACTTTCTGGCGGTCAGCGTCAGCGTACTGCAATTGCTCGCTCGATGGCACGTCAGCCAAAGATTCTTATCGCCGATGAGCCTACTGGCAACCTCGATCCGGAAAACTCTTGGGGCATTATTAAGCTTCTTGAAGAAATCAATAATTTCGGCACTACTATTCTCGTTACTACCCATGATGCCGAGGTTGTGAACCAGCTTAAGAAACGCGTTATTACTATCAGTGACGGTAGGATTGTTGGCGACCAGAAGAGCGGTGGTCATTATGATCTCGATGGCTCACGTTCTCGCATTGCGAAGCGTTCGCTTGGTGGTCCAGCTCAAGCTCAGCAACCACAGCATATCGTTGTTCCTCAGACCCAGATTATTACTACTGCAACTATTCAGACTACGGCTCCAGCTCCGGCTGATCCAGTTCAGCCAGCTGAACCAAAAGCTGTCACAAAGAAGCCTAGTACTTCTGGTTCCGCCGTACTTGAGCAGATGAAAAAAGCCAAAGCCGCCGAAACTGCAAAACCAGTTGCTAAAAGAAGGAAGTTTATACACTAATGCCAAGTAGAAAAATCTCAAAAGAAGAAGAAAAAGCGACTGCAGAGCTCAGCAAAGAGCGCCTCAATCGCATCACTAAGACGCATCGTCATGCTATGCGCACTAATGCGCGTGTTTTGAAATATGGCGCAAAGAGCTTCGTACGTAATACCTGGCTCAGTATTGCTGCTATCGCAATTATGGCTGTCACCTTGATCGTCTTATCTGCAACCCTGATTGCAACTCATGCGATGGGTACTGTTGTTAATAAGATTGAGCAGCAGGTCGACATGTCGATTTATCTCGATCAGGGTACAACTGACGAACAAATCAGCAAGATTGTCTCTCGTATGACACAACTCGAGTCTGTCGTTGAAGTAACTTCGACTTCGCCAAGTGAGGCCAATAAAGCAGCTATCGAAAAGATTCTTGCGCGTAGCAAAGATTTAACCGCAAAGGAAAAAGAGACTTATCGTCAGAATCTTCTTGATGCTCCAAACAAGCTCCCATGGACGCTTAATGTTAAGCTCGTAAATCTCGACAACACGCAAGAGCTTGAAGATTTCGTTAATAACGACGAAGACCTCAAAGAATTACTTGATAAGAATAATGCACCAAGCTACGCTTCGGAGCGTCGTGATACAATCGACAAAATTGCCGGTACCATGAACCGTGTCGAGCTCATTGGCCTCGCTGCTGGTGGCGTCTTTGCGCTAATTGCAATCCTCGTTGTCTTCAATACAATCCGTATGGCAATTTTCAACCGTAAGGAAGAAATCTACATGATGCGCCTCGTCGGTGCAAGCCGCTGGTTTATTGTCGGCCCATTCGTTGTGGAAGCAAGTATTTATGGCATCATTGCCGCTGTTATTGCTGGCGTAATTGCCTATGCTGGTACCTTCGCCTTGCAGCCGCAATTCGGCACTACACTTGATCCTACCGTTGAAATTATGCGCAACTTCTGGTATCTTGCACTCTGCGCATTGCTAGTCGCAGGCATCTTAATCGGCGTCATTTCATCCCTACTTGCAACACGCAAATATCTCAAACAAAAATAAAAAAATAGAAAGGAGAAGCATAGGTGGGTGGTCTTGAAAAATCATCCCGCTTATGCTATGATTTTATTATGAAAATTAAGCGCAACATCCTTAGTCTTTGCCTTGCCGCTTTGGCTATTGTTGCCAGTATTCTTCCGGCGCCACGTTCTAGCGCCTACACGCAGCAGGATCTCAACAACGTCAACTCTAAGATTTCTGAACTTCGTCAGCAGATGAATCAGTATGAAGAGCAGGCTAGTGCTTTTGCAGCTGAGGCTAACTCAATTCAGGCTCAGATCAATTCGCTTGTCGCTCAGCAAAACGCTCTTAAAACTCAGATTGAGCTCAAAGAGGCTGAACGTGAACAGTTGATCATCGAGATCGATACTATTACAAAGAAGATCAATACCAACTCCGATACGGTTGGCTACACAATCGCACAGTTCTATTACAATGACGAAATCTCTACGCTCGAGCGTATGGCTTCGTCCGACTCTTTCTCTAGCTTCATTGATGAAGAGATGCAGATGTCCAGTGTCTCTGACACGCTTTCTCGCATTATTGAAGAGAACAAGAATCTCAAAGCTGAGCTTGAGGTCAAGAAAAAGAACGCGGAAATGATTTTAAAGGATTTGAATTCGCAAAAGAATCAGCTCGCACAACTTCAGGCAGAGCAGGCTGTCTTGCTCGCCCAGACTCGCGAGAGCGAACAGTCCTATCGCAACATGAAGAACCAGGTCGCTTCTCAAAAAGCAGCACTCGAAGAAGAGCAGCAGAAGATTCTTGCCGATCTCGCTCGCCAGTACAATGTTTCTGGCGTGACCGCCGGCGACCCGCGCAAGGGTGGTTACCCATATTCTAATCGCTGCCCGCAGCAGAAGGATGCCTTCGCTGACCAGTGGGGTATGTATATTTGCGAATGTGTCTCCTATACTGCATGGAAAGTCTACAGTACCTATGGCTATATGCCATACTGGGGCGGTCGCGGTAACGCAAAACAATGGCCAGCAAACGCACGCGCTGCCGGCTATACTGTCAGCAATATTCCAAAAGTTCATACAGTCGGTATTTCTACGGGTGGTGCTTACGGTCACGCCGTTTGGGTAGAGGCAGTGAGCGGCAATCGTGTCTACATTTCGCAGTACAACTATCGCAACGCTGCAACTGGCTACCGCGCTGGTGAATATTCTGAGCAGTGGGTTGATAAGGGCATGTATCAATACATTTACTTCGGTAAATAATCATGGATCAGGAATATTACAATAAAGATATTTCTGATGTCCTATTTGAATTCGGAACTAGTGAATTAGGTCTAAAAAACACTGAGGTTCCTGCGCGCCGCAAGAAATATGGCGACAATATTTTGCCAAAAAAGAAAAAAGATGGCATTCTAAAAATCTTCTTCCATGAATTTGTCGACCCAATGGTTTTGCTACTCGTAGTTGCGATTGTGGCTAGCATTATCGCAGGCGAATATATTGATGCTGCCGTGATTGCCTTCATTATCCTTATCGATGCTGTAATGGGCACCTACCAGGAGAACAAGGCAAATAATACTGCTGAGGCGCTGGCGGACTATATTAAGGTTCAAGTTAAAGTCATTCGCGATAGTGAAAATCAGATTGTTAATGCCGAGGAACTCGTGCCTGGCGATTTTGTTATGCTCGAATCCGGCGACAAAATTTCTGCCGATATGCGCTTAGTTGAGACGCATAACTTTTCTGTCGATGAATCCGTTTTAACTGGCGAGAGCGTCCAAGTTGCGAAAAGTCCAGAGACGATTGGTAAGGTTGGCGCTTCGCTTGGCGATCAACGCAATATGGCCTTTTCCGGCACAACAGTTGTATCTGGTCGTGCTAAAGCTATCGTCGTGAAAACTGGCCTTTCGACTGAGCTCGGCAAGATTGCTGATAGCATTAATAATACCGACAAAGCCAAGTCGCCACTCACTCTACGCGTCGAGAAACTCTCGCGCCAAATTACTGTCATGATTTTGATTATTGCCGCCGTCCTTACAACATTGCTTATTATTAAGAAAGTTCCATATACTGAGATTCTTTTGACCGTGATTGCCTTTGCGGTTTCCGCTATGCCAGAAGGTCTTCCACTTGCGCTCACGATGGCGCTCAGTATCGCATCTAACCGTATGGCAAAAAAGAATGTGATTGTCCGCAAGCTCAATTCCGCCGAATCGCTTGGTAGCTGTACTGTAATTGCGTCGGACAAGACCGGCACACTTACCGTTAATCAACAAACCGCCAAACGAATTATCTTGCCGAACGGTGAAGAGTATCACGTTTCTGGCACCGGCTTCAGCACAGCTGGCAAAGTAACCGGCAACGTCATGAGCTACGCTGAGGAACTTGGTCTACTTGGCGTGCTTAATAATGAAGCAAGCATCGAAGGCGGCAAACAAATTGGCGACTCGATTGATATTGCTTTCCTCGTACTTGGTGAGAAGCTGAAAGTGAAAACACGCGGCATCAAAATCATCGAGCGCGTGCCGTATGAATCAGAGAATAAGTATTCGGCAGTCTTCTATGAGAAGGGTGGCGAAACCTACTGTACGGTCAAAGGCTCGCTCGAAGTTGTGGCTGGTTTCTGTGACAAGGTGAACTTTGCGCGTGGTAAAGAAATGCGCAAGCTTCATGCGCAAAACGAGATGCTCGCAAAAGATGGCTACCGCGTTATCGCGCTTGCTGTCGGAAAAATGCCGAGCAAAAAGAATTATTCCGAAAAAGACATCAAAGGTCTTACTTTCATGGGTATGGTTGGCTTTATTGATCCAATTCGTAAAGAAGCGGTCGCTTCTATCCGTGAGTGTCATACGGCTGGCATTAAGGTCCTTATGATTACGGGCGACCACCCGCTCACCGCCTTTTCGATTGCGCGCGACTTAGAGCTTGCTAAGGATATGGAGCAGGTCGCGAGCGGGGAAGAAGTCGAGAAAGTTTATCGCCGCGGTCAGAAAGATTTTGACGAATTTGTCTCGCAAAAACTCGTCTTCGCGCGCGTCACGCCTTTACAAAAACTTCATATCGTCAACTCGCTCAAGCGCCAAGGCGAATTCGTCGCTGTGACTGGCGACGGCGTGAATGACGCGCCAGCGCTCAAGTCTGCAAACATCGGCGTCGCAATGGGTTCCGGCACCGACATCGCGCGCGAGACGGCCGATATGATTATTGTCGACGATAACTTCAAGTCCATCGTTGCTGGCGTCAAAGAAGGTCGCGTTGCCTATGCTAACATTCGCAAGATTATCTTCTTCCTAATTTCCTGTAACATTGCCGAGGCGGTATTCTTCTGTCTGGCCATCGCGCTTGATTTGCCGATGCCGTTTGTGGCGGTTCAGCTTCTCTGGCTTAACGTCGTGACGGACGGCGTTCAAGACTTTGCGCTCAGCTTCGAAAAGGCAGAGAAGGATATTCTACGCGAGAAGCCACGCGATCCAAAAGAATCGATTTTTGATAAAACTCTCCTTCGCAAGATTCTCTATTCCGCAGCGGTCATTACAGGCGTTATTTTTGCACTATACTATTACCTCATTCGTGTTGCTAATGTTGATATTGTTGTCGCACGTAGCTACACGATGTGTCTCATGGTCTTCGTTCAGAACGTTCACGCCTTCAACTGTCGCAGCGAAAAACAGTCTGCTTTCCGCATCTCGCTACTCAAGAATCCGGTCTTCATGTTCGGCATCGCCGGCACAATTATTCTTCAGCTAATCGTGATGGAAGTACCGCTCTTCACGCAATTCCTCCAGACGATTTCTATGCCGCCAGTCCTGATTGCTGAGTTCTTCGGCATCGCGTTGATCATTCTTCTCGCTCTAGAAATCTACAAAATCTTTGCCCGCGCTTTTGCAAGAAAATAGGGGAGCATTAATGCTCCCCGTTAAGGCGACGATTTTCCTCATGTTTCTCTTTGGCTCGCTGTACATGGCCATAAATTTCTAATATGAGCCAGAGTGGCCAGCCGATGATGGTGCCCCATTTTCCACAGAAGCGGATGACCTGAAGTGGCCAGTAGAGTAACCACATTGTCTTTGGGGCCATCAGGAGAAGAAGTGAACCGCCCAGCCAGCAGCCGAGCAAGATAAATAAAGGAATCAAGCATGCCGCAGTGAACTCGAGCACTTCTTCTGATAATGTGCGTTGATCGTAATCGTTATATACAGGTTCGTAAGTGTATTCATCGTCACGTATTGTTTTCATAATTCGCCCTCCCGAATAGATAATCAAATAGCGCCGCCTTATCCTTCTATTATAGCACAGAACGGCATAAAAGTCAAGGTATATAATAGAGGCATGATTAGCGCCGCGACATTACAAATAATCGCAATTATCTCGATGACTATTGACCACATTGGCTATTATCTCGTTCCTGATTGCTGGCCGCTCCGCGTCATTGGGCGCATCGCTTTTCCAATCTTCGCTTTCATGCTAGCGGAAGGCTTTAAACATACGCATTCGCGCTCGAAGTATTTTGCTCGTCTTCTCGTGACTGCTCTCGTTGCGCAGGTATTGTTCTATGTTTCTGCCCAGTGCTTCGGCGCTCGCTATTACCATAACGTAGTCTTCACGCTCGCCTTTGCCTTTGTTTCGCTGATCTGCGCAGAGCAGGGCGGCTTCTTCTTGATCGGTATTCCGCTCCTAGTCCTAGCGGCTGGCGCATTTGAATGCGAGTATGGCGCGTATGGTGTTCTTATGATCGTGCTGTTTTATTATTCCGATAAACTCTTTAAAAATAATCGTTTCTTATGCGTAATGGCGCAGGCTATTTCATTAGTTGCCATGATGTCGTCTGTCGCGCTTGAATCTGGCTGGCTCGTCCAAGTATATTCATTCTTCGCAATCATTCCTATCGCTTTATATTCCGGCAAAAAAGGGCGGCGATTGCCGCGCCTCTTTGGCTACGTTTATTATCCGGCTCACATCGCCGTATTCTTATTAGTTAAAGCTTTTCTAGTACTGCCATCGTAGCAACGATGTGTAAGCTATACTCGTCGGCATGGTCGGCGAGAAATTCGTTGACGGCTTTAGCGCTGCCTGGTAGCTCTGCGTTGCGATAGTCGTGGATTGTGATAATTCCGCCCGTCGTTATGCGCGGCGCAACGAGTGCTAGGCTGCTCTTAATTGACTCATAAAAATCGCCATCGAGCAAAGCGAAGGAAATCTGGCTTGGCAGATCGGAATCGCTCAACTCATTAAACCAACCTTTCACGATAACTGGATCCGGTAGAGCATATTTCTTGAATTTATGCTGCACGGTCTCTGGGGAAGCCTTAAGTTCGCCCTCTTTGAAGCGCCAACCGTCGCCGCTATTATCTTCGGCAGTCTTTGCTGGCAAGCCTTCGAAAGAATCGTAAAGATAAAGCCACTTGTCTGGCGTATCGCGCAGTTCGCCGGCCAACAAAATCGAAGTATCGCCTTCATAGCAGCCAAACTCAACTACGTCGCCCGGCAAATCTAGTGTCTTGCGCAATTCAGCTAACAACAATTCCGTTTCACGATTCGGAATCTGCAATTCTTTAGGCATCTAGAAATCCGATTTTCTTGCAGAGCTCAGCAAAATTCTCATGGAAGGTCTTGATGTCTGCAGAGTTATCGATGTAATAATCAGCAATAGCAATTGGGCCACCCTTTTCGAGATTTTCGATCTCCGTCTTGTCACGCTCGGCTGCTTCCTGTGCATTGAATGGGCGTACTGGGCGCTCTGCGAGACGCTTGCGGCGCAATGCTTTTGGTACGGTGATTGCGACTACGGTCATCTCGGTAGGGAATTCTTGACGAAGGATTTTGTATTCAGTCCAGGAATAAAGGCCATCGAGCACGATGCGCTTCTGGCCAGCCTCAATGAGATTCTTAGCCTCTTTAACGACGCGGTTAACAACGAAGTCTTTGCCTTCTTTTTCGCGGATTTCTTCGCGGAATTTCTTTTCGTTTTCAGGCGTATCTTCGATGCCGGCTTCTTCCATGCCTTTTAGAATGACGCCGCCGAAATAAATCTTTGGGATTTTACGTTCAGTAAGATAATCAATGGCGGTTGACTTGCCACTACCGCACATACCTACAATTGCTAGGATTTTTACATCTTTCTTTTCCATTACTATCTAGTATAGCAAATCTTGACTTTTTGCCCTAAAAACACCTAGTTCCTTAGCACAAAAAATCTCCCGAACGGGAGATTTTTTAAGTTGGCTTATTTCTTTTCGACTTTTTTAGCTACTTCGTCTTTGACGACCTTAGCTTCTTTGGCGATTTCTTTGCCAGCTTTTTCGGCTTCTTTCTTGCCGCGCTTAAGGAGTTTTTTGCCTTCGCTTTTAGCCTTGCTGCCAGCTTTCTTTGCGCCGTCTTTGATATCTTTGCGGGTTTCCTTGCCGGACTTTGGAGCCATGAGGACGCCTGCGACTGCGCCTGCGACGGTACCGAGGATTGCGCCTAGGACAAATTTGCCGCCACCGTTATCTTTCTTTTCTGCCATTCTATTCTCCTTTCTTGGATTTCTTGGCTTTCTTTTTCTCAGCCTTCTCGAGATAGTTCTCAGTGAAGTACTTTACTAGACCACCCACAGTTGTCATATCGCGAACGTTATCAGCGATATCGTCTGCCTTTTCGGCGATATTCTGACCTTGAAGCATGATCTTCTTAGCCTCTTTTGTAACACCAATGAGCTTAATAAGCAAGATAATGCCTATTAGCAAGAAAAGAAATAGTGTGATTGATAGAATGAATACTAAAATCCAAGCAGGTGTTTCCATGGTTTACTCTCCCATTTTAATGAATTCTTCGTAGGCGGCGTAATAGTTCTTTGGGTCGCCAGTGGTGAGCCACTTGCCCTTAGACTTAGTTACAATTACATCACCAGACTTTGCAAGCTTCGTAATAGCGTCGACGGTCCAGAGCTCATTATCGAGACCAGTGTTGCTTGGCACGAGGTGAGCAAATACTTCTGGAGTAAGGAGATAGCGACCGTAGGAAGTGAGGTTGCTTGGGCTATCTTCTGGCTTAGCAGGTTTCTCGACGATATGGCTAAGCGTCATCTTCTTTTCGTCCTTAAGGGCGATCATGCCATACTTATTCCAAACTTCCTGTGGCATTTCCTGTGCGGTAATGATTGCCTTAGCGTCCGGGTTCTTCTCGTAAGCTTCGATAAGAGTCTTAACGTCGCCTTCGCCGAAGATAAGGTCGTCGCTGTAGAGCGCGATGAATGCTTCGTCGTCATTAAGGTATGGCTTTGCGCTAGCGATTGGGGAGCCGTTGCCGTAAGGGTAGCTAGGATCCTGCTCGATGATTGTGATGTTTGCGAGGGAAAGAACTTCGCGAACTGCTTCGAAACGATCGAGCTTGCCCTGAGATTCTAGCTGCTTGTAAATCTTCTCGCAAGGATTCTTGAAGTAATCTTCGTAGATTGGCTTGCCTTCGTGGGTAGCAACGATGATGATATCTTTGATACCGCCAGCAACACACTCTTCGACGACGTATTGCATAATTGGCTTAGCGCCGAGCGGAATCATCGCTTTTGGCACTGTCTTAGTGATTGGTAGGAAGCGGCTAGCGAAGCCTGCGTCCGTGATAACTGCCTTGGTTGGTTTTTTATATGACATTTATTATCTCCTTTTTATGACAACTTACTTTTAATTAACTCGTTCACGCTAGCTGGGTTTGCTTTACCTTTCGATTTTTTCATTACTTGTCCAACTAGGAATCCAATCGCTTTCATTTCGCCGTTTCTGACATCTTCGGCCGCCTTTGCGCATTCTGGCATCATGAGAACTTCATCGATAATTGCCGAGAGTGCGTTCTCGTCATTTTCCTGTAACAAATTCATTTCTTTAGCGAGCTGATGTGGGGTCTTGGTGGTGTTCTTCTTGTCGTACATTTCCATCAAGACGTCCTTAGCAGCGGTAGAGGAGAGCTCTTTCTTCTCAACCATTTCAGAGAGTTCGGTAAGTTCTGCGCCGGTCGCGAGGGAGAAATCTTTGTCTAAGTTTTCTTCTGCTAACAAAACGCTAGCAAACCAGTTTGCGACGCGTGGTGCGAGGCCGACATTCTTGTCGCAAACCTCAGCTAAACGCTGCGCGAGTACTGGGTAGTTAATAATCGCTTCAACTGCGCTTTCGTCAAGATTAAGCACGCCAAACTTTGAACGGTAGTCGGCTGGCATCAAAGGCATTTCTGCTGCAACCTTATCAACATAGGCCTGCTCGAGTACGATTGGCGGAACGTCTGGTTCTGGCATGTAGCGGTAATCCTGAGCCTCTTCCTTGCTGCGCTGGGAAGTAGTCTTGCCGGTCGTATCATTCCAGCCGCGAGTTTCCTGAACAACGCGCTCGCCCTTTTCGAGCAAAGCTTTCTGGCGCTTGTATTCATACTCAACTGCGCGCTCGACGCTGCGGAAGGAGTTAAGGTTCTTAATCTCTGCGCGCGTACCGAGCTTATCGGTGTTAGAAATCGAAATGTTTACGTCGAAGCGCATGTTGCCTTGATAAAGATCACCATTCGTAACGTCAGCGTACATCATAAGGCGATGAAGCTCTTCGCAGTATGCGCGAGCCTGTGCTGCGGAATGGATATCTGGCATAGAGACGATTTCGATAAGTGGCGTGCCGGCACGGTTAAGGTCGACTAGAGAATAGCTACCAAAGTGGGTAAGCTTACCGGCATCCTCTTCAAGGTGTGCATGTTCGATATGAACATCGCTTCCGTCTGGAAGATGAATCACGCCAGCGCCAATAATTGGCTGATACATCTGGGAAATCTGATAGCCTTTTGGCAAATCTGGGTAATAGTAATGCTTGCGGTCGAAACGGCTAACAAGATTAATTTTACAGTTCATTGCGAGACCAGCGCGAACTGCTTTCTCGACAGCAGCCTTATTAAGCACTGGAAGCATGCCAGGTAATGCGTAGTCGATTGGGCTGACGCAAGAGTTTGGCTCTTTGTCTACAGCATCATTGTCGACGGCGCTAAACAATTTAGTTTTCGTGTTTAGCTGAACGTGGCATTCGATGCCGATGGTAATTTTATATTCACTCATCTAAATTGCTCCTAAATCTTTTAATGCTTGCTTATAGGTCTCAAGCGCATGTAATGCTTGGCGATATTCAGGCTTAAAATCATGCTCATGTGCAATCTGGTTGCGAAGCTTGTGTGCGTGCCAAACTGCGTTAAGCTGGGTGAACTTTGCCTTGCCGATACGCTTGAGGCGATCGCCCATCGTACGACCTTGGACGCCCATTTCCACCAGAGCGCGATCGAGCAACTTGTCGCCTTCGATAATTGCCATCGAATAGCTAGACTCGTTATCTCTTTCAAGAGACTGCTCGATACGAAGGAAGTCTACCTGGTAGTCTTCCTTGTCAAAATTATGGCTGCGTTTGCCAGTCATCGAAATCGCGAGGATGAACAAAATTCCTACGATCACAATTGCCACCAAGAAAACTAGTAGCGAACCGTCCATGGACTATTTATCCTCCAATTCGTCAGCGATGTGAAGCAAAATCTGATCGCTCTGGCGTGGACCAACGAGCTGAACGCCAATTGGTAAACCTTCTTTGCTCTTACCGGCAGGAATAGAAATTGCTGGGAGACCGGCCATGCTTGGCGGAACGGTCATCACGTCTTCAAGATACATCTTAAGTGGGTCGCTAGTGTTTTCGCCGAGCTTGAATGCTGGGTTTGGAGCGACTGGGCAGAGGAGTGCGTCAAATTCTTTGAACGCATCATTATAGGCATTAATAAGAAGAGTGCGAGCCTTCTGTGCTTTAAGATAGTAAGCATCGAAGAAGCCGGAGCTAAGTACGAAGTTACCGATCAAGATACGGCGCTTGTTCTCTGGCATGAAGCCCTCGTCGCGAGATTTGCTATAGACGTCATCGAGGCACTTAATCTCGCTGGAGCGATGACCGTAGCGTATGCCATCATAGCGGCTAAGGTTGGAAGCAACCTCGGCAGGCTGAACGATGTAATAAATAGCCAAAGCGTATTTGAGGATTGGCATGCTAACTTCTTTAACTTCGTAGCCAGCTTTCTTGAGCTTAGCGACGTAATCATTCGTAACCTTCTTAACGTCATCATCAACGCCTTCGCCCATGAAGTCGGAAATAAGACCGATTTTCTTCTTGGCTGGTTTAGCTTCGGCGAGTGGCTTAGTCCAGTAATCGTTGAGGGTAGTGGAATCCTTTGCATCCTTGCCAGCGATGATAGACATAATGAAGTCTGCGTCTGCAGCGTTCTTAGCAAAGCAGCCCATCGTATCGGTTGAAGACGCCATTGCGACTACGCCATAACGGCTAACTGCGCCATAAGTTGGTTTGACGCCGACGACGCCGTTAAAGCTAGCTGGCTGGCGAATGGAGCCACCAGTATCGGAACCGAGTGCAAATGGAACGATGTCGAGCGCGACAGCAACTGCGCTACCGCCACTAGAACCACCAGCAACACGAGACTTGTCGTAAGCGTTAGAAGTTGGGCCGAAGTAAGAGTTTTCGGTACTACCACCGTGCGCGTAAGCATCGAGGTTAGCGCGACCAATCATGATAGCGCCTTCATCTTCGAGCTTCTTAACTGCAGTTGCGGTGATTGGGGAAGCGAAATCCTCGAGCATCTTTGCGGCAGCTGTAGTGTCGCCTTCTGGGCTGAGATAGTTATCCTTCAAAGCGAAAGGCACACCAGCCAAACGGCCAGCAGGCTCACCTTTTTCAATCTTTGCATCAATTTCGCGAGCACGCTCAAGCGCGCCAGCTTCGTTCATTGAAATGAACGCGTGATATTCTTCGCATTCTTTTGCTCTGTCGAGCGCGGCACGAACGAGATCTACCGCTTTGGTGTTTTTATCGGCAATAATCATAGAACTTTTGGCACCTTTATCTGGTTATCTTCGCTCTCGACCGTCAAAGCGAGCAAATCCTCGCGCTTTGCTTCAAAATCTTCAATTACGTCTTCGCGCCAAACATTCTGCATATCAAAGCACTGGTAAGTTGGCTCGACGTTTTCGGTATTAAGCTCGTCAAGCTGCGAGAAATAGTTAACAATATTTCCTAAGTCCCGAATCAGAGGCTCAATCTGTTCTTCGCTAAGCGAAATATTAGATAGCTCTGCCAAATGCAGGACATCTTCTCTAGTAATAGACATAGTTAAATTATACTACATCTATCTCTGTTTTTATAGGTCAGAAAGCTGCTCAATATCAGCGCCAAGTTGGACTAGGCGATGAGCAAAGTTTTCGTAGCCGCGTGCAATGGAATAAGTGTTGCGCAAGACCGAGCAACCAGGGGCGGCAAGCATGGCAAGCATGATGACGACGGCTGGGCGCAGCGCTGGCGGCGCCATCATCTCAGCTGGGCGCCAGTTGGTTGGACCATTAATGTAGATGCGGTGTGCGTCGCAAAGCTCGACCTTTGCGTTGAGGTTTGCAAGCTCAGTTGAGTAAACGGCGCGGTTTTCGAAGACCCAGTCATGAATCAGAGTGCGACCTTCTGCGGTTGCGGCAATTACAGAGAAGAATGGCAAAGAATCGATATTGAGACCAGGGAATGGCATTGGATGAATCTTGTCGACTGGTGCCTTGAGTTTGGATTTTTGAAGCTTCAAGTCAACGAGACGCGTGCGGCCGTTATCGGCGAGATATTCGTCAGACAAAACAATTTTCTGACCCATGCTGCGTAATACTTCGAGCTCGATCTCGAGGAACTCGATCGGTACGCGCTTAATCTCGATTTGGGATTTTGTGACGATGCCGGCTGCAATGAAACTCATCGCTTCGATTGGATCTTCGCTTGGCGCGTATTCAATATTTTTACAGATACGCTTTACGCCATGAACGGTAATATTTGTCGTACCAACGCCGTCGATTTTGACGCCAAGTTTTTCAAGATAGAAACAGACATCCTGGACCATATAGTTCGGGCTAGCGCCAACAATTACGGTCTCGCCAGGGCAGAGCGCGGCGGCCATAATGGCATTCTCGGTGACCGTATCACCGCGTTCGGTGAGAACAATTTTGCGATGGTTGCCGGAAATTGGCTCAACCTTTGCTTCATAAAAACCAGGATTAGATTTTGCGTCGACTTTAAGGCCAAAAGTTTTAAGCGCATGAAGATGTGGCTCGACGGTGCGAGAACCAAGCGAACAACCACCAGCGTAAGGCAAGCGGAACTCTTTGAAATGATGAAGTAGAGGCCCCATCATCATAATGACAGTGCGCGTACGGCGTGCGGCATCCATGTCGAGATTCTTGAGATTTAGATTGCGTGGTGGATCGATTTCGAGGTCGCGGCCATCGTTGATCCAGGCGGTTTTTACGCCAATCGATTCGAGCACTTCGAGAATGCGATAAACCTCTTCGATGTGTGCGAGGTGGCGGAAAGTAGATTTGCCTTCGTTTAAGAGAGCAGCACAAAGCAAGCCGACTGCGGCGTTCTTAGAAGTATTGATTGTGACGCTACCATGAAGCTCTTTGCCGCCGTTGATGCGGTAGCCCTGAGTAGCGCTTTCGTTGATGGTGATAATCTGATAATTTAGCGCGCGGCTAATCTTGGAGATTATCTCAAGAGATGCATTTTGTTTACCATGTTCAATACGGTTGATGGCGGACTGGCTTGTGCCGACTTTTTCGGCAAGCTCGGCCTGGGTTATATCTTGACGAGTGCGAGCCGTCGCGATAATATTGCCAATTTCAACCATGTAATCTGCTTGCTTCTTCATAACACTAGTATATCACTCAGTGCATAAAAAAGAGCCAGTTTTTTCTGGCTCTTTTTAAAATTATTTACAAAATTATTCGGCGTTCGTATGAACAGCGACGACGTCGTCGAGTTCGTCGATCGCGTCGAGAATTTTCTCAACCTTCTCGGAAGTTTCGCCTTCGACAGGAATAGTGTTGTTTGGTACGTACTGAAGTTCTGCGGAATCGATTTCGTAACCGTTATCGATCAAGGCGCCGCGTACTTTCATAAGATCACTAGAAGCAGTGTAGATAGTGGTGCCGTCTTCTTCCTCTGCGACATCTTCTGCGCCAGCATCGAGGGCTGCCATCATAATTTCGTCGCCCTTGGACTTGGTAAAGATTACGCCCTTGCGGGTGAACTGGAACATGACAGAACCTGGGTCTGCCATGCGGCCACCGTTCTTTTCAAGCGTGTGGCGTACTTCTGGCATAGTACGGTTTTTGTTATCAGTTGCAACTTCGATAATGATGCCAACGCCACCAGGGCCGTAAGCTTCATAAGTTTCTTCGATGAGGGCCGCTGCGCTTTTGTCCGCAACGCGAGCAATTGCGCGTTCGATGTTTGCCTTTGGCATGTTAGCGAGGCGAGCCTTCTCAAGAACCATCGCGAGGGATGGGTTCATAGCAGGATCGGTACCACTACGTGCTGCAATAGCAATCTGGTTACCGATTTTTGTAAACAACGCACCGCGCTTGGCGTCAACGACTGCTTTCTGGCGTTTGGTGGTTGCCCATTTACTGTGTCCGCTCATTAAAAAATTCCTCTTGTATTTTGTCTAATTTACTCTATTTTACCACAATTATTAGAACATATTTTCAAAAAAGTGCCAAAAATAAAATACTCATGCTTCTTGCCTGTAATAATCGGGAGTATTCTAGCGATTACAAAATAACAAAAGGAGCATATAGATATTTATGCAAATATACAAAAGGGTGCAATTAAAGAAACGTGAACTGCTACAGTTGCAGGATGATTGCGAGGGCTACATTTGGGCCGCTGTCGACCCGGTCAACTACGCCATTTCTTTTGGCGATGACTATTTGGCAGATCTGAGGGATTTATTATTAGTGAAACGCAGCCAACTAGAGAATATCTATGGTATCGGACTAGACCTAAGGACTGGAGAAGTAGACTACGTTAAACATATTAATCGCCGCAATCCGCACGTTGGTTGTAGCGGTAACGTCAGCAATGAGGATAAGGAGAGTATTGAAGAAGTATTACATTATTTCTTTGAAAAGCTGCCAGCCTATCGAGAAAACGAGAATGCGTCAGATACGACTATCGCATTCTGCTAAACAGATGTTAAAATATAAGTATAAATTTGGAGGTATTTACTAATGGCTAAGAAGAGTCAGGAAGCGGTGGGCGACGGAAAAGTTGATGATGGCAAAAAGCAGGCGCTAAATCTTGCGCTTTCTCAGATTACGAAGCAGTTCGGCGACGGTTCTATTATGAAGCTTGGCGACCAGTCCAAGATTGATGTTGAATTATTCTCATCTGGTTCGCTAGCTTTGGATTTAGCACTCGGTGGTGGCTATCCAAAAGGCCGTATTATTGAGATTTATGGCCCAGAGTCTTCCGGTAAAACTACCTTGGCTCTTCATGCTATTGCTGAAATTCAAAAGCAGGGCGGCCAGGCTGCATTTATCGATGCAGAGCATGCGCTCGATCCAGCTTATGCGCGCAAGATTGGCGTTAACACTGCAGATTTGTTGATTTCTCAGCCAGATAACGGTGAGCAGGCGCTCGAAATCTGTGAGACGCTCGTTCGTTCTGGTGCAGTCGACCTTATCGTAGTCGACTCTGTTGCAGCACTCGTTCCACAGGCGGAAATTGATGGCGATATGGGTGATGCGCAGATGGGTCTTCAGGCTCGCTTGATGTCTCAGGCTATGCGCAAACTTACCGGTATTATTAGCAAGACTAAGGCTACTGTCATCTTCATTAATCAGATTCGTATGAAGATCGGTGTGATGTTCGGCAACCCAGAGACTACTACTGGCGGTAACGCCCTTAAGTTCTATGCATCCGTTCGTATCGATATTCGCCGCATCGGTCAGATTAAGGATGGCGAGAATGTTTCTGGTAACCGTACTAAGATTAAGGTCGTAAAGAACAAGATTGCTGCACCATTCCGTACTGCCGAATTCGATATTATGTATAACGAAGGCATTAGTAAGACTGGTGACGTACTTGATCTCGCAGTCAGCCATGGCGTTATGGAAAAGGCTGGCGCATTCTTGAAATACAATGGCGAGACGCTCGGTCAGGGCCGTGAAGCCGTAAAGAAACTCTTCAAAGAAAAGCCAGAATTAATGGCAGAGATTGAAGCTAAGGTTCGCGAAGTAGCTAAAAACGACGAAGAGTAATGCTCGAAACGCATACGATTTTTGACGAAGTGACTGCCGGTCCTAAAAAGCCGGCAGCTCGTCGCGTTACTGATATAAAAGAAGCTGTACGTGACCAAAATCGCGTCAATATTTACATTGACGATAAGTTTTTCTGTTCGCTCGATATTTCGCAGGTCGTAGACCTCCATATAAAAATCGGCCGTGAATTATCGCCAGAAGAACTAGACGAACTGAAACGCGCTTCGGATTTCGGAAAGTTTTATGCGCGAGCCCTCGAATACGCCTTAATGCGCCCGCGTTCCGAAAAAGAAATCCAGGACTATTTAAAGCGCAAAACGCTCGACCGTAAGGTGCGTGTCAAGAATCGTAAGACTGGCGAGTATTCTACGCAGCTCAAAAAAGGCTACGACGCTTCGCTTGCTCCGCTTGTTTTAAAACGTCTGAATGATCGTGGTTATATTGACGACGAACGCTTTGCGGCGACTTGGGTCGAAAACCGCAATGTTAGTAAGGGCACTAGTATCAAGAAGCTTCGTCTCGAGCTTCAGCAAAAGGGCATTAGTCAATCGGTTATCGAAAAAGTCCTAGCCGAATCCGGCCGTGACGAAAGCGCTGAGCTCCGCAAGATAATTGCGCGCAAAGCGAAAAAATACCCTGACGAACAAAAGTTAATTCAATATCTCTTGCGCCAGGGTTTTAATTATTCGGACATATTAGACGAGCTGTCGTCTATCGCGTCTTCTTCGGTGTAGGCAGGCTTGCGGAAAGGATTAGTGAAGTTTGGTACGAATTCTTCTTCGGCCTTCTTCTTTTCTTTCGGCATTTTTACTTCTGCTTTTTCGTGTTTGATTGTAACTTTGAAATCGTCAACTTCGACAATCTGAGAGCGATTGATTGTTAGCTCTGGATCAATAAGAGCGGACATAAAAGGGCGCTGGACGATAAGCTGATAAATCATGAAAGTGCTCGAATCGAGCGTGTAATCGACAATCTTGCCAAGCTTCTTGCCGTCAGTAGTAACAACTTTCAGACCGACCAAATGGAAACCGAGGTCCATGATTTTATCGAATTTGATAACGTCTTCGCGGGTAGTGAAGCGGTCAGTAGAATCGACGATTAAGCCAGAATTGCTAATCTCGCGCACGTCCTGCGTGTCGAGGATATTGCCAACTTCTGGATCATTTTTGATGATTGGGCCGTCGAGCGTATAGGCGACGACGCGTAAGTCTTCTGGGTCAATTATTGCCTCGCGAATATCGGCTACTGGGCCGCCAACATGAAGGCTTAATACTGGCATATTTGAGACTTTGGAACCAATCAATAACATGCCTAAATTATACCATAAACGGCATAAAAACTAGTTTTCCTCTATAATTAAGACAATGAAAAAAATCTTGGCGGTCTCTGGCGGCATTGATTCTGTAGTTATGCTGCATCTTCTAAAGGATGAGTATCCTATTGTTGCGCATTTCGATCACGGCATTCGTTCGAATTCGCATGAGGATGCCGAGTTTGTCGAACGTTTAGCGAAAGAGTACGGCTTAGTTTTTGAAGTTAAGCATGCGAAGCTAGGGGAGAATTGCAGCGAAGCCACTGCACGTGCCGCTCGTTATGGTTTTCTCCGAGAAATTGCGAAAAAATATAATGGCATCGTTTGCGTCGCTCATCATGCAGACGATGTTATTGAATCGATAGTAATCAATTTAATTCGCGGCACCGGCTGGCGCGGCTTGGCTCCAATGAATTCGACTAATATTGAGCGGCCGTTGCTCGAGTGGCGCAAAAGCGATGTCTATCGTTATGCTACGGAGCATAATCTGTCATTTCGCCAAGATCAAACGAATACGGAAGGAGATTATCTCCGCAACCGCGTGCGCGAAAAACTACGGGATTTGCCAGAAGAGAGCAAACAGCAACTTCTAGGGCTTTATAAAAAACAATCTGCATTACTTAAAGAATACACAGAAACAATGCGAGTCATTTTCTCGAATAATGATAGTCATTGCGCTAAAAATATCGTTGTAGATTCGCCGGATGAATGCGCGACGGAAATCGTGCGCTTCTTCCTTGCCGAACAGCAAATCTCTTTAACTCGTCCGCAGCTAGAAAAATGTGTTGACGCGATTAAGAGCTTCGCTCCAGGCAAGCGTCTTAGTCTCGACCGTAAGCATTTTCTAGAGGTCGGCAAGTATAGCTTCCATGTGATATAATTAGAATGCATGAAAATGCGCAAAATGAGGGCTAAATCCTCTCTTATAGCATTGTTTATCTTTATTTTTGGCATAGTTTTTGGTGTCTCAATTTTGCAGCACTATGCGTCCGCTGCGGACGAGACTGCAAATGATCCTGTTGATACGGATTCGCATTTTATTTCGTTCTTCGATAGGGGCGAGCAAATCAATGTACGTTCCGACGCGGCAACGGTTCGCGATGCGCTTTCGCGTGCAAACATTACTCTCGAAGATGGCGACAAAGTTGAGCCGGCTTTAGACGAACAAATCACTTCTAATGATTACAACATCAATATCTATCGCGCCCAAGATTTAGTTGTTTTGGACGGCTATCATAAAAAATATGTCCGTACGGCCAGCACAAATCCGGAGGATATCGCTGCTGATGCTGGCGTAGAGTTACTTGATGCTGACGTAGTGGAATTAGTCCCGTACGACAACCTTCTAGAAAGCGGCAAAACTTTAGCCTATCGCGTAAAGCGCGCAAAGGTTGTAAATATTAATTTCTATGGTAAGCCAATTGCGGTTCGTACACAGCAGAAAACTGTCGAGGCACTACTAAAAGAGCAAAAGATTGATACTAACGCAGAGAAGAACTGGGTTTCGATTGGTTTAAAGACAAAAGTCACCGACGGGATGAGCTTTACGATCCAGCCGCAGGGTATTCAGACAATTACAGTTGAAGAAAATATCGCCTTTGGCGAGAAGACAACTCAGGACTTTGATTTAGAATATGGCAAGCGCGTCGTTACAAAGTATGGCGAGGCTGGTCGCAAGACAGTTACTTACGAAGTAAACATGAAAGATGGTGCCGAGCTCTCGCGTAAGGTATTATCTGAAATCGTTACGAAGGAACCTGTAGCGCAAGAAGTGAAAATCGGCATGAAGCTAAATCTTCCTTCTGGCTCGCATGAAGATTGGATGGCGGCTGCTGGTATTTCGGCTAGCGACTATGGCTATGTGAATTACATTATTTCACACGAATCAGGCTGGCGTCCTAACGCTACGAATGGTAGATACTGGGGGCTCTATCAGACTAGCCAGGCTCGCCTCATCAATGACTGTGGTAGCAACTGGGTGAATGATCCGGTCTGTCAGCTTCGTTCCGCAACCGGCTATGCTACTAGTCGTTACGGTAGCTGGGCTAACGCATATAATCGCTGGCGCGCACAGGGGTGGTGGTAGATGAAGAATAAGAAATCTCTCGGCCAGAACTGGCTTAAGGATCGCGATATTCTAATCGATATCGCCGATCAGGCTTCCGTTGATGGCGTTGATACCGTCATAGAAATTGGCCCTGGTCTTGGTACGCTCACTTCAGCGCTTTTCCAGTTCTTCGACAAAGTCACTGCTGTTGAACTCGATGATCGTTTGGCAGAGAATTTGCCGAAATCCTTCCCGGGTAAGAATCTTGAAGTTGTACATAAAGACGTGCTTAGTCTCAATCTTGACGAACTTAACCTTCCAGAAAAATATGTCGTTGCCGGTAATATCCCGTACTACATTACTTCGCCAATTATTCAGAAATTTATTCACGAAACGCATAAGCCAGAGAAGATCGTTCTTCTTATCCAGAAGGAAGTGGCTGAACGTCTAGCGGCTGTTCCTGGCGATTATTCTGTCCTTGGTCTCTCGGCGCAGATTTACGCCAAAGTCACGCTTGGTCCAGTCGTCAAACGTGAATTCTTTACGCCGCCGCCAAAAGTCGACAGCCAAGTCGTCATTTTGGAGCCACTTGAAACTCCGCTTGCTAGCGAAAAAACGATGGCGCTCATTAAGCTTGGTTTTATTGCTCCGCGCAAGAAGCTAGCTTCTAATCTTACTGTTGGGCTCAAGCTTCCAAAGGAAGAAATCCTGAAGAAATTTGCTGCAAATCATATTTCCGAGAATGCTCGTCCGGCTGACCTCACTATCGCCGACTGGGTCGCCCTTGAAAAATCTCTATAATAGTGTTAATATAGCCACAAGCATTTTATAAAAACAAAAACAGGGGATTACTTTTATGGACCCAAGCACTGATATAAACCAAGATCCACTCACGATGAATGATAACGGTGCAACTTCTTTTGCATCCGATTTCGATATGAGCGCAATTAATGAGGCAGTCGCTGCAGGCGGTGAAGCTAATCAAATTCAGAATTCTTTTGATGTCAATGATATCGATCTCGATAACACGCCTACATCTGATGCACAGTTGCAAAGTCAGCTCAATGAAAATCCAAATATGAGCCTTGCTGGCGGTGCTGATTTGGCTGCTGCTCCAGCCGAAAAGCCAAAAGTTCCAGAAGCAACCTTCGTTGATGGCGATTTGTCTGACGAAGCTCCAGCTCCAGTAGAAACTCCAGCAGAGGAGCCAGTAGCTGAAGAACCTATCGATACCACACCTAACTTCAATGTAAATAACTTTGATTCAGCGAACATTAACGCGACACCTGTCGAAGACGATGAGCCTGAAGAAGCTCCAGCTGAGTCTGAAGTGCCAGCTGAACCGGAAGAGCCAGCAACGATTGCTGACCTTGCTAATGCGGCTACTTCCGATCCCGTCGAACCTGAGACTGCGGCAGAAGAAACTCCGGCTGAGCAATCCGAGACCGAATCGACCGCGCCGGCCGCTACTGAAGCTCCGGCAGAGCAAAAACAAAAAACAAAGATGCCGACCTATCTACTCATCGGCTTAGCTATTGTCGCTGTAGTCGCAGTTATCATCGCCGTCATCGTATCTCTCGGCTAGAACGCACGAAAAATCCGCGCTGTAGGCACGGATTTTTTGATTGTTTAGAAGAATCTTAGTCCAGTGAATGGGAAGATGCGCATTATGGCCGGGCCAATCACGCGGCAATATGGAATTGTGCCAAGACCACTGCGTGAATCATAAGAGTTCGAACCTTCACGGTTGTCACCAGCTACAAATAATTCGCCTTCTGGAACAATTACATTAACGTTGCCAGAGCTATTTGCTTTAGGGCCATCCGTGTCGGATTTGCGCGTCGTATCATCTGGGTGAAAGCCGTCTGGATGCTCGTCGTTATAGACTGTTAAAATGCCGTTTTCTACGGTTACGCGTTCGCCAGGGAAGGCAATCACGCGCTTGATAATATACTGGTCTTTCACGTCAGGCAAAGCATCGCAATTCGTTACGGACGTATTGCCGCCATTAGTAAAAACGATTACTTGCCCACGTTCTGGAACATATTCTTTTTCGGCGAAGTGAGCTAAGGAAACTGGCACACGATTAACAATTACGCGATCGCCAGACATTAAAGTATTTTCCATCGAACCGCCCACTACGCTGTAGCTGCGGAAAATAAAGGAGTTTAGAACGAATGTGCCTAGGGCGACTGCGCCGGCAAAAATTAAGAAATTCAAAATATCTTTTAGTGCAGGGTATTTTTGCCCAAAGCTTGGTTTTTGTTCCATTACTTATCTATTTTAGCATAAGTAGCACGAAAAGGGGCTCCGTGCTAAAATATAAGAGTTATGGCAGATTACATTGCTCTACGCAAAGGGCGTAACGCTCTCAGTACAGTCATTCATATCTTTCTCAATATCGCACTAGCGGTTATCTCTACTATGCTTACGGTCATTAGTGGTAGCTGGGTTTTTGGTGTATTACTCGTGCTCCTGTCGAAGTGGCGCATTGTAGCTGTTCGTCCGCGCTATTGGTGGACTAACCTCAAGGCTAACCTCGTAGACCTTACGGTCGGTATTAGCTTTGCTCTATTGGTTTATAACGCCGGTAAGGAGCTAAACATTTGGCATATCTTATTGACGGCCGCATATGCTATCTGGCTTGTCGTAATTAAGCCACGTAGTGAAACTATTATGACCGAGATTCAGGCAATGTTCGCCGTCTTCTTTGGCACTTTTGCTACCACTTTAATTTGCTCTCAGTTCGATCCAGTCGTTGGCTCGGCGCTTTGTTTTATTATTGGCTATGGTGCTAGCCGCCATGTATTAATTCAAAGTGACGACCGCGATTTTAATCTCGTCACTTTTGTTTGCGGCATCATGATGAGCGAGATGAGTTGGATCTTCTATCACTGGTCCATCGTCTACAAGTTCGGTACTGACGCAACGCTCGTTATTCCGCAGTTACCGATTGCTGTCGGTATCCTCTTCTTCCTCTTTGCGCGTGGCTACAAATCAGCATTACTTCACGACGGCAAGATTCGCGCTGACGACATTGTTGTGCCGGCACTATTTTCAGTTTCGATTTTGTTTGTGATGATATTCTTCTTCTCAGTAGCAAGTTTCAATGTTTAATTCGTTTTAAAAGGAGGTAAAAAGGTGGAAAACGAAAACACAGAACAAAAAAATTGGCGTAATTATGCATCGGCTTCTGGCGCCGTTTTGAAAAAAGACGAGCCAACTCCTGCTGCGAATCGCCCGACTCGTAGTCGCAATGGCGGCGTTATCGCATTAGCAGTTGTTTCGCTCTTAATCGGCGCAGCCGGCCTTACTTTCGGCATTATTGCATTTCTAAAAGACGGCCAGGGTAAACCAGTAGAAACGGTTTCTGCAGACGGTTATTATACTGGCAACTCAGTCGAATTCGAAGAAACTTCAGTTGCAAATATCGTAAGCAAGGTAACTCCAGCAGTTGTCTCGATTATTTCTGAAACCCGCAGCTCTGGCTATTCCTATTTCTTTAGTAGTGGCACTACTCAGTCTGCTGGTACCGGCATGATTGTTAGCAAAGATGGCTATGTTCTAACCAATAAGCACGTTATTGATGGTGCAACGAAAGTCACGGTCGTAACCGATGCTGGTGACACCTATGACGATGTCGATATTGTTGGCGAGGATCCACTTAATGATGTCGCTTACCTTAAGATTAACGGCGCAAAAGACCTTCCAACTATCGCTCTCGGCGATTCGAAGACGATTGCTGTTGGTCAGCCAGTACTCGCAATTGGCAACGCTCTCGGCGCCTACCAGAACTCTGTCACTCAGGGCATTATCTCTGGTACTGGTCGCTCCGTCACTGCCGGTGATTCGAATGGCAACAACCAAGAAACTCTTACCGATATGCTTCAGACTGATGCTGCAATTAATCCAGGCAACTCTGGCGGTCCACTCGTAAACGCTGCTGGCGAGGTCATTGGTATTAATACCGCTGTTGCAACTAGCGCAAACGGTCTCGGCTTCGCAATTCCTATTTCCGCAACCAAGGGAATGCTTAATCGCATTATGGAAGGCGGTAAGGCAGAGCGCGCTTATCTTGGCCTCACTTACGTTACGGTCACTGCCGAGGTCGCAAAGGAAGCAAAGCTTTCTGTTAACCACGGTGCTTACATTTACAACAGCTCCAGCCGCTCTGGCGAAGCTATCGTCAAAAATGGTCCAGCTGACAAGGCGGGCATTAAGACTAAGGATGTTATTACGAAGGTTGGCAACGTTGAAGTTGGCCGTGCTGGTTCTATCTCGACACTTATCGGCGAATATAAAGTTGGCGATACGGTCCAGCTCACCTATGTCCGCGATGGTAAAGAGTATACGACTAACGTCACGCTAGAAGCCTACGAATAAGAAGCAATAAAAGTGGCCGCACTATGAAGTGCGGCCTTTTTAAGGAGGTAAAAGCACCAATGAGAGAATCTCTGGGCCCTTACTGGCAAGATGAATCAGCGAGCTGCGCCTTGAGTCTTTCGATCTCCTGCTGTGCCTTCTTGAGCGCCTTGCCTTTTTCGGCGTAGGCATCGAGAATCTCGAGTACGAGAGAATTGCTGATGGAGACGCATTCGCCATGATCGCGCAGTATTCCGCGCAGTTTGGTGGTCATCAAGGTGTAATTTTCGGTCACGATATTTGGATCATTCTCCGTGGCGCGGTTTTCCTTGTTCCACTTGTCTAAGGGTTTCTTGGTAATCATAACGGTAGTATTCTTTGTCTTCATGCATGCATACCTGCCTTTCAATGTAATGTGCAACAGCTCTCAAATAGCCGTTGGATTTTCATACTTTAGCATAAAAATAGAGAAAAGTCTAGCGCGCCAAAAATAGATGTGATATAATTACCGAGTAATTAATTTTAACGAAACAGCTACTATGTAGCAAAGGAGAAGGTAGAAGATGCCTGTACAAGCAGATATCAAGGAGCTTCTTGCTGCTGGCGCACATTTTGGTCATAAGACCAGCCGCTGGCACCCAAAGATGGCTCCATACATCCACAGCAAGCGCGAAGGCGCTCATATTATCAACCTTGAAAAGACCGTTGAGGCTCTCGACGAAGCTTTGCCAGAGATGACCAAGCTCGCAGCTAAGGGCAAAAAGATTCTTTTCGTAGGCACCAAGAAACAGCTCAAAGACACCGTTAAGGAAGTTGCTGAGTCTATCGACATGCCATATGTAACCGTTCGTTGGGTTGGCGGTATGCTTACCAACGTCGAAACTGTTACCAAGCAGATTCGCAAGCTCAAAGATCTCGAACGCCGCATGGCTTCCGGTGAACTCGAAAAGCGTTACAGCAAGCTCGAAGTTCAGCGCTATCAGGAAGAAATTGATATTCTTAACGAGCGCTACGGTGGTATCAAAGATATGGCAGAGCAGCCAGTTGCAGTCATTGTAACTGATATGATTCAGGACAAGAACGCAATTAAGGAAGCTAAGACTCTTAACATCCCAGTCTTCGCAATCTGCGATACTAATACTGATCCAAGCGAGGTTGATTTCCCAATCCCAGCTAACGACGACGCTATCAAGTCTGTCAAACTTATTCTCGATTACTTTGCCGCAGCTATCAAAGAAGGCAAAGCTAAAATTGCAAAATAATTAGTAAAAAGGAGCTATAAAATGGCTGAAATCAGCATTGAATCAATCAAAAAACTCAAAGAGCTCTCCGGTGTGGGTCTTACTGATGCAAAGAAAGCGCTCGTAGAAGCTGACGGCGATTTCGACAAAGCCCTCAAAGCTATGCGCGAAAAGGGTTTAACTAAGGCAGAGAAGCGCGGTGACCGCGAAACTCGCGAAGGTATCATTGATGCTTACGTCCATGATGGCCGCCTCGGCGCAATCGTTGAGGTTAACTGTGAGACTAGCTTCGTCGCAAAGACCGACGAATTCAAGACTCTCGCACATCAGATCGCAATGCAGATCGCTTCTATGAACCCACTTTATGTTAGCGAAGCTGACATTCCAGCAGAGGTTAAGGAAGCTAAGATGAAAGAACTCGAAGCTAACTTCAAGGGTCCAGAAAACATGAAGGAACAGATCCTCGAAGGTCAGGCAAAGAAAGCTTTCTCCGACAAGGTTCTTCTGAACCAGCCTTATATCCTTGACGATTCCAAGACTGTTGAACAGTTCATCAAGGAAGCTATTGCAAAGACCGGTGAGAACATCACTGTTAAGCAGTTCAAGCGCATCGAGCTCGGCGTCACTGAATAATTAGAACTCGAAATAAAAAAAGAAGCCTCATCGCGGGGCTTCTTTTCATAGGTTTATTAATACTAACAAAACTCCGATGAAAGCAACTATATACTTTTATTATATCACAGATTGGCCAAAAAGTCAATGTCTACCCCTGTTTTACGAGAATGCTATAATGACTGTATGAGCAAACTTATTTTGATTACCAACCCGGGCAGCGCCAGCCGTAAATATGCGCTTTACGATGGCGACCAACTCTTAGCGCAGCTTCACTTTGAATATGTCGGCAAGAAAGTTGTCTGTACTCTCAAAGATGATAAGGGCAACAAAAAAGATATTAAGACTGCAATCAAAGATTTGAACGAAGCTATTGCTGACGTTCCTCGCATTCTTAAAGAAGAGGAATATACTTCTGAACAGCATAAGCTCGAGGCGGTTGTTGTCCGTATCGTCGCTCCTGGCGATTATTTCACTAAGGACCACGTTGTTGATGACGAATATATGAAGCAGCTCAAGATTGCCGAGAAGCGCAATCCTATTCACGTCCCAACCACTGCAAACGAAATCCGCGGTATCCGCGAATCCTTTGCTGGTGTTAAAATTATTTCCGTTTCCGACTCTGCTTTCCACTGGGAAAAGCCAGATACGATGAAGTACTACAGCTTCGATATGGAGCTTGCAGATAAGACAGAAATTAAGCGCTATGGCTATCATGGTCTTTCCTATGCCTTCATCTCCCGCTATATGAAGGAGCAGGGCATTCTTCCTGAGAAGCTCGTTGCTATGCATCTCGGTTCTGGCTCTAGCGTTTCCGCTATCTTCGACGGCAAGGCTATGGATAACTCCATGGGCTACACTCCACTCGAAGGCGTCGCAATGTCTACCCGTGTTGGTACGATTGATGCTGCAGCTGCGCTCGGTCTCAAGAAGGCTCTCAAGATTGAAAGTGACGAAGAATTCCTTCTTTACCTCAATAAGAAGTGTGGTCTTCTTGGTCTTTCTGGTACAACTGACGATATGCGTGAGATTATTCAGAAGCGTGATGAGGGTGACCTTCGCGCAACCATGGCTCACTCTATCTTTGTCTACCGCATTCAGAGCTATGTTGGCCAGATGGCAGCAAGCCTCGGTGGCTGTGATGCACTTGTCTTCGCTGGTACCATCGGTGAACGTTCCGATGAAATCCGTCGCTTCGTTACTCAGAAGATGGGTTATCTTGGCTTCAAGCTCGACAATGAGAAGAACGAAAACCCAGTCTTCGAAGGTCGCCATGCGCTCATTTCGACCCCAGACAGTAAGCCTATCTACATCGTTATGACCGATGAGACCGATCAGATGATTTACCGCGCTCAGGCTTTCCTCTCTGAAGCAGAGTAATCTAGCATAACCACAATCAATCTCTCCGTGCTAAAATAAAGATATGGAGAGATTTTTTGATTACTTTAAGCCCGAACATTACGATTTAGACTTTCGCATCAGCGCAGACAAGACCAGATTAACTGGTACAGCGATTATTACCGGTGTCGCAAAATCAGAACGAATCAAGCTCCATGCCGAAAAACTGCGTATTAGCGATTTCGAAATTAACGGCAAAAATGCGGACTATGCTCGCGAAAAGGGCACGATTATCGTTGATGGTCTCGAAAAATCTAAAAAAGTCACTCTTGAATTCGATTATTCTACCCCTATCGATCCAGATATGGAGGGCGTTTATCTCTCTACTTATAAGCTCGACGGCAAAGAGCAAAAAATCGTCACAACTCAATTTGAATCTCACTATGCGCGCCAGTGCTTTCCATGCATCGATGAGCCTGCCGCCAAGGCAACTTTCTCCCTAACGATTAGTTCTGAAGTTCCTACTGATATTATTTTGAGCAATATGCCAGCCAAGGAAGAGAAGCTCAAGCCGAATCTAAAGACTGTTATCTTCGAAGAAACGCCAAAAATGTCGACTTATCTCTTAGCTTTTGCGGTTGGTGACTTCATTGGCTATCAAACCGAGTCTAAACACGGCGTTACTATTACTGCCTATGCCGGCCTTCATCAAAAGGTCGAAGATCTTAAATTTGCTGGCGATTTCGCTGCTGACGTTCTCGATTTTTATGATGATTGCTTCCAGACTCCATTTCCATTGCCGAAGATGGATTTGCTTGCGCTCCCAGATTTCGAGGCGGGCGCCATGGAGAACTGGGGCCTCGTTACCTTCCGCGAGATTGCTATGCTCGCAAACGAGGAATCTTCCTTTGACCAGAAACAATATGTTGCTATCGTGATCGCTCATGAGCTATCCCATATGTGGTTTGGCGACCTCGTCACGATGAAGTGGTGGAATGATCTCTGGCTCAATGAATCCTTCGCGAATATGATGGAATCTTATTCTACGGATAAGGTTCGCCCAGAACTCTCCGCTTGGGATGATTTTTATACTGGCGCGATTCTAGGCGCCTTCCATCGCGATTGTTTGCCGGGTGTTCAGCCGGTTCAAACCGAGGTAAAGAATGTCGAGGATATTGCCAATCTCTTTGATGGCGCAATTGTTTACGGCAAGGGCTCACGTCTTCTCCTCATGCTTATGCGTACGATGGGCGAAGAAAACTTCTTTAAGGGGCTTAAAGACTACTTTGAAAAACATAAATATAGCAATACTGAGGCGGATGACCTCTGGAATGCGCTCAGTCCATATGCCGATTTCGACGTAAAGGAATTCATGACGCCATGGTTGTCGCAATCTGGCTATCCGGTCTTGACTGGCAATGAGCAAGAGCGCTTCCTTCTTTCCGGTGAAAAATCTGATGAAAAGTATCCGATTCGCGACATCCGCGATGATCTTACGGGCGATTATTTAATCAACCTCTCCGATAGCGAGTTAAACGAAAAGCTTGCTAAGCTCGATAGTCTCAACAAAGAGCAGAAGCTCCGCCTTCTCATCGATCGTCGCCTTCTCGCAAAGACCGATCGCGTCGCAAGCGCTTCACTATTGCCTCTCCTCGAGGCTTTCGCAGATGAAACTGACCCAGTTGTTTGGGAGATTATGTCTTCGCTCGTTGCTGATCTAAAGATTTTCTTCACGCCGGAGAGTAAAGAAGAGAAGCAGTTCAAGAGCTTTATTCGTAAGCTCGCTCTTAAGAATTACAGGCGCCTCGGTATTGAAGCGCAGGATAGCGATACTGAAGATGACCGCAAGCTTCGCCCGATTATTATGGGTATGATGCACTATGCTGAGGATGAGGATTATCTCGAAGCAATTAATGACGCATATAATAATATATATATTGCAAAAATTGATCAGAACCTTCGCTATGTCATTGCCTGTAGTCTCGTTATCATTCATCCAGAACTATCGATGAAGTATTTCGGTATCTATGAAACTACGCCAGACTCCGCTCTCAAACGTGATTTAATGGATGCGCTTACCGGCGTAAAGAATAAGGAAGTCGCGCTTAGCTACCTTGACCGCTTAAAAGACGGCTCGATTCGTCCGCAGGACCGCCTAATCTTCTATATACGCCTCTTGCGCAATCATCGCATCCGTAAGGAAAGCTTCCGCTGGGTTTACGACAACTGGGATTGGCTCCGTGAAGCTGAAGGCGATAAGACGATTTCCGAATATCCGCGCTATATGGCCGCCTTCGTTCGCACGATTGGCGATGCTAGTGACTATGAAAAATTCTTCAGCCAGTATGAAAATGAAAAGATTCTTGCTCGCGATATCGCCGTAGCTTACGCTGAAATCGATGCGCGCCTCAGACTGATTAAGAGTGATAGGGATGGAATTTATGGATACCTCGGATAATCCGCAGCCAGAACAGAATAACATCCCGGATTCAAAATGCGTGCTCGATATGCCGAACGAAGAGGGCAACGTTATTAGCAATAACTCTAGAATGTCGGGAGCGTCGATTGTGTCGACGGCGGCACTTATTATATCGAGCATATTATTTATTGCAGGTATAACTGTCTGCGCTAGCGGCTCACTAGACGCCGTCGCTACTGGGGGCATACTAATATTATTATCTATGGCCACTCTCGTAGCGGGCCTAATAATCGCAGCTATATCGGCGGCAAGGGAGAAAAAACGGACGCATGGTGAGAGTGTGCAAGAAGGGACTGCGAAGAAGACTAATACAGTATTCTATATACTTATAGTGATCGTATCGCTCATTCTATCGGGCATATTATGGATGTTCCTGCAGTTCTTTGTACTCGTAAATATGATACATTAGCCCAGGAAAAACACCTTAAAACGGCCAAAATGGCCGTTTTTTTGCTAAAAAGTCCAAAAAAGTCGAAAAATCTTCAAAAAAGTACTTGCAAAGGCCAATTATTTGCGTTAATATAAGAACAGTTTTTGATTCAAGTTCACAAAATTAAGAACCTCTGAACATAGTTTGATAAATACTGCGAGGCAAACCAAACTAGAAATTGAAAAATTTGTAGTTTTCTTTGGCCCAAGAAAATTTATCTTTTAACAATTTGGATTAGACAACAATAGGAAATTTAATTGACGGTATAACTAAATAATTGAACTTCAATTACTAGTTAAGTCAATGCATAAAAAGGTACATAAGGGCACTGATAGTGGATGCCTTGACATTTGCAACCGATGAAGGACGTAGAACTCTGCGATAAGCTTCGGGTAGCTGAGAACAAGCTTTGATCCGGAGATTTCCGAATGGGGAAACCTTATACGAGTCATGTCGTATAGCCTTTACCTGAACACATAGGGTAATGAGACGGGAACCAGCCGAACTGAATCATCTTAGTAGGTTGAGGAAAAGAAAATAACCAATGATTCCGAAAGTAGTGGCGAGCGAAATTGGAATAGTCTAAACCTCAAGATAATCTTACGGTTTAACGACCAGAATTATTAGGGGTGTTGCGTGTTTGCACAATTTTTATGCTGAGCAGTTAAGCTTGCTTGACCGTTCGGCATAAAAACCGACAGCGTTAACTGAGCGGATAAGATTCATAGTTGTTAGCGGAAGCGTTTGAATGGCGCGCCAAAGATGGTGAAAGCCCAGTATGCGAAAACAACTATTAGAACTTATATGTGTTTTCACAAGTAGGACGGGGCACGAGAAACCCTGTTTGAATCCGGCAGGACCACCTGCCAAGACTAAATATTGCAAATGATCGATAGCGAACTAGTACAGTG
>DESW01000006.1 GCA_002361425.1 Candidatus Saccharibacteria bacterium UBA3304
GATGGAGCCGGATTCGCGGAGGTCGGAGAGCATTGGAATGTTACTTCCCTGGCGTGTCTCGACGGAGCGGCTGAGCTGCGAGAGTGCGATGACTGGGACATTGAGCTCGCGGGCGATCATCTTGAGGCCACGGGAAATCTCGGAGACCTCGTTGACGCGGTTGTCATTGGCACGCGTGTTGCTGCCGGACATAAGCTGGAGGTAATCCACGATAATCATACCGAGGTCGTGGTCGTGCGCGACGCGGCGAGCCTTGGTGCGCATTTCCATAATAGAAAGACCTGGCTTATCGTCGATGAAAATCTGTTCCTGTTCGAGTTCGCTCATAGCCTCGGAAATTTTAGCAAAATCTTCAGAGTTGAAGTTGCCGGTTTCGAGATTGAAGGAGCTAACGCCAGATGCGTCGGCGAGCATACGGTTGATGAGCTGTTCCTTGCCCATCTCTAGCGAGAAGATAAGAACGGCTTTTTTGTTGATTGCAGCGACGTTGCGGGCGAAGTTTAGTGCGAGTGCGGTCTTACCCATGGCAGGACGAGCGGCAAGAATGATAAGGTCGGATTTATGGAAGCCTGCCGTCTTTTTATCAAGGTCCGGGAAACCAGTTTTGTAGCCAGCAATAGAACCTTTGTTTTCATAAAGCTGCTCGAGGCGATCGAAGGTGCTGGAAAGCAAATCACCGATAAATTCTGCGTCGGTGCGGGTGTTTTGGTCGGAGACGTTGAAGACGAGTTTTTCGGCCTGACCAAGGACATCTTCAGTTTCGCTCTTCTCGTCATAGGCAGCTTCGGTGATTTTTGCGGCCGCGCTAATGAGGTTGCGGCGAACGGCGGCCTTCTTTACGAGTTCGGCATAAGCGGTAGCGTGAGCAGCGGTTGGGACATAGCCGGAAAGTTCGGCTAGATAGCTGGCGCCACCGGCTTTTTGGGTGAGCTTCTTGGATTTGAGCTCGGTCTTAACGGTAAGAAGGTCGACTGGGCGATGGTGTTCGTAAAGATTCCACATTGCACTGTAGATGTGCTGGTTGCGTTCGTCATAGAAATCTTGAGGTTTAACAATTTCAGTGACATCAGGTAAGGATTCTTCGGAAATCAAGATCGCACCGAGTAAGGATTTCTCGGCATCTAGGTTCTGTGGCGTGATACGCTCGGTAACTTTTTCGTCAGGCATCGATTTGAATCTCCTCTCCTCCACCCATTATAGCTGCTATGTTTGCGACGTCTGGATCGTCGGCTAATGTTTCCTTAGTAATTTCTAGGCTAACGTCGCTCGGCAGGACTTCAGTAATGAAGCTGCGGCGTTTGTCGATATTCTTAGCCTTGATATAACTTCCGGTGTAAATAGTCAGGACTTTATCTTTTAAGGTGTACTTTGCGTTTAGGATGTCGGCGGCAAGGAGTGGTGATTTTTCCGCCATATTCTTTACAACTGCCTGCCAGATTTCGTCAGCGCCGGCGTCATTTGGAACTTTGCTAACGACTGGAGCTTTTGGTTCTGGCTCTGGAGTCGGCTCCGGCTCCGTTTCGACCTTTGGTTCTGGTTTCGGCTTTGGCGGGATTGATGCGGCGGCTTTTTGAACGATAGGCTGCGGAACGGCTTGAACTATCGGCGCTGGTGCGGCATTGGTGCAGAGTGCAACAAGCAGTTTGCCGGCCTTAATATTTGGCGCATCGGTTGGATTAATTTGTGTAAGTTTATCAAGTAAGTGAATATAGTTTGCGCTAGGATTGGACATGATAGCGTCGATGAGTTCGCTGGCAACTACCTCACTCTTAATGCCGGTTTCGGCGAGCGCAGTGAGCAATTCGCGAATCTTGGCGGTATCGTTGGCGCTGTAGGCGACGAGTAGATCAGAAATAGCGGCTTCTTGCGGCAAGCCCATGGCGCGATTAAGTAGTTCAGCAGTAATTTTATCGTCGCTAAGCGTAGAAGCTTGGTCGAGAATAGAAAGTGAATCACGATAAGAACCGCCGCCGCGTTTGACGACGATTTTGAGCGCTTCGTCTTCGATGTTGATATTCTCTTTTTTGCAGATTGCTTTGAGATGGTCGAACATTACGCTTGGATCGGCGAGCTTAAAAGTGAAGACTTGGCTACGACTAGTAATGGTAATTGGAACTTTCTGAACATCGGTAGTAGCCATGATGAAGACGACGTGCTCTGGCGGCTCTTCGAGCGTCTTAAGCAAGGCATTGAACGCTTCTTTTGTGAGCATATGAACTTCGTCGATGATGTAGATTTTGTATTTACCTTTAGTCGGCGCGATGTTGGCGCGCTGGCGGAGCTCACGAATATCGTCAATGCCGCGATTGCTTGCCGCATCGATTTCGATAATGTCTAGATAATCATCTTCGAGCTCGTAGTCGAATTTGTTGATTTCGTGCGCAAGAATACGTGCGACGGAAGTTTTGCCTGTGCCGCGCGGACCAATAAAAAGGTAGGCGTGCCCAATCTTGCCATTTTTGAGCGAATTGGCAAGCACGTCAGTGATTTGCTCTTGTCCGACTACCTCGGACAGAGTCTTCGGGCGATACCTCCGGTACAATGCCTTCATAATTCAATTATACCGCAAAAGCTACCCCTTGTATTCAGTAAGTCATGGAAGCACTGCAGTTGTTCGGCCCGTCGTTACGGGCGAACAACTGCATCTACTCGGTCGTGACCTCCGTAGAGCTTCCATGACTTACCAAATCCAAGTGGTTTTTGCGGGTAATTGAGCAAGAAGGGCCATAAAAAAGATTGCTAGGCGGGCTAGCAATCTTTGAGTGAAATTTATTTCTTAGCTTTGATGCGGGTGACCTTAGTCTTACTAGAGGTTTCTTCGCAAGGCATGTTGAGGAGCTTGTAGATGCAAGCTGCTGATGCGCCACCGGCGAGTGGGGCGACAATGAAGACCCAGACTTGATTGAGAGCTTCGCCGCCCTGAAGAACTGCTGGAGCGAGAGAGCGAGCTGGGTTTACGCTGGTGCCGGTGAGGGCGATGCCGATAACGTGTACGGCGACGAGCGTCAATGCGATAACGAAGCCAGCGATCTTGCTGTTCTCTGCCTTTGCAGTGACTGAAAGGATTACATAAATAAAGATGAAGGTAAGGATAATCTCGACGAGAATTGCGCCAGAGAGCGTGATGTTTGCTGCGCTGAGTTCGCCATAACCGTTTGCGCCGAGGTTGGTAGTAGGTGCTTTGGTGCAGCTAAGAATAGCGTAAAGAAGACCTGAACCTGCGAATGCGCCGGCGATCTGAGCGGCGACATAGGCAAAGAAATCTTTGACTTTGAGCTTGCCGTTAATGAGCATTGCGAGCGATACGGCTGGGTTGATGTGACAACCAGATACACTTGCGATGCCGTAGGCGCCGATGATGATTGCGAGACCGAAGGTCAATGCAATCGTTAAGATGTCGCCGGTAATGACTGCGGAGCCACAACCAATCAACACCAATACTGCTGTACCGAGGAATTCGGCAAGGTATTTTTTGATATTTTGCATAGAATTTCCCTTTCAGGTTAATATTACCTTCATTTTAGCACAAACACTTTAAAAACGATTATGTTTATGATAAGATAAGAATGTCTTATGGCAAAAACAAAAATGAAAATTCGCAAAAAACGCGCGATTCTAAAGACTTTTAGTCTCGGTTTGAGTCTATTAGCGTTTTTGTTGGTTTTCTTTGAGCTTTCTTTGACTACGCATGGAGGTTGGGACGATATTAATTTTGGTATTATCTTTGCCTGTCCGTTTATTGCTGCAGTTGCAATGCTTTTTGCAATCGTGAATCATGTTAAGTTTCATTCGAAGACGCATGAAATTATTCCTGCGCTTTCAATGGTCGGGGTTTCTGCCCTGTTCTTCTGTTACGTGATGGTCTGTATGACGACTATAGTCTTAACGAACTCATAAAAAATATCTGGCTAAGGCCAGATATTTTTGTTTGCGAGAACTACTAATTATAGGCTTGCTTCGACTGCTGCCCAAGTTGCATCAGTATTGTCGGCAGGAATGATAACAGTTACCTGGTCGCCAACCTTGATGCGGAAGTAAGTAACGGAAGCGTAGAGAATCTTGTATTCTTTGCCGTTAACTTCAACAAAGTACTGATCGTCATGGCTAGTAAGCGTACCAATGACGGTCTTGCGCTCGACTGGGCCAATCTGCTTGTAGAGGAACTTACCGTTGTCACCGATGGTGAGCTTTAGGATATCGCCCTCAACGAGCTTGGATTTACTTGCATAGTTAGCTGGAACTGGATAGTTCTTGCCGTCTGGGCCAATCATAATCTGGCCATCGAAGACACCTTCGATAACCTTGCCCTCTGGGCTCTCGGTAATAGTGCTGGAAGGCGTAGTAATGATATCGCCATCGCCAAGCATGGACGTTAATAATTCTTTCGCAGCAGAAAGGTTAGTTTCTGCCTCGGTCAAAAGGCTTCGTAGTCTTTTTATTTGTTTTTCTGGTAATTCAGACATACCTCGCATCCTGTCTGTTAGTTTTATTAATTATATTATATTTTTTCTAGTGGCTAGTGTCAATGTATGAAATATATTGCTTTTCCACAGCAATAACAGATATAACGCGAAAAGCGTTGTATTTTTTACCATTGACATTTTGCTTATGCTTAATTATGAAAGCCAAGAAAAAGCCTCCGTTACTAAATTCGCGGAGGCATTGGTTATAGTTGGTTGGAATGTCGGATGATTACGCGGCAATCTCGAGTGTTGCCGGGTCGAGGGCGTTGGTGTAGAAGGTGTAGGCTTTTTTGTTCTCTACTCTCGCTTCGCCGTTAAGAGTAACTGCGATGAGTTTAGTGTTCCAAAGCCTGAAATAAGTAGCGGCGCTGAACTGGTTGACCTCGGTATAGACGCATTCTTCAGGGTCATTGACCTCAAAGATGTAAATATGACCGTCGTCATGCCTTGCCAGAACGAAGCGTCTCTGATCAATGTTGTGATACAGGAACTGGATATGTCCCATCGCAACATACTGGGTGAGCGGATCTGCGTGGCATGTGTGGGTGTAGTTTTCTGCCATGGCGCAGCCGCCTTCGGGATACATGCCTTCCGGAATGATATAGAAGTCATTCTCTTTCAGTGAAGTAACTGAAATGTCGCATGAGCCGATTGTTCTGAGTTTTACTGCCTTCTTGAGCCAACTGAATATACCTCTTATCACGGTACATTCCTCCTTTAAAGAACAAATTTAGTCGCTTTTTGGCTTGAGCGACTATCTTTTAATTATATCAAATTTTGCCCATTAAGTCAATACTGCGACAGATTACGGTAACAAAAAGAAGCCCCGGAGGGCTTCAGTTTGTAACATTTTTCTGACTTGAATTTGATAAAACTTAAGCGAGTTCGACAGTTGCGCCGGCTTCTTCGAGAGCTTTCTTAAGAGCTTCTGCTTCGTCCTTAGCAACTTTCTCTTTGACGACACCACCAGCGTCGACGATAGCTTTAGCTTCGCCGAGACCAAGACCGGTAGCTTCCTTAACTGCCTTAATGACAGCGATCTTCTGTGCACCTGCGTCCTTAAGAACGACATTGTATTCGCTCTTTTCGTCAGCAGCAGCGGCACCACCTTCAGCTGGAGCTGCAGCAACAGCAACAGCGGCAGCAGCTGGCTCAATGCCATATTCGTCCTTAAGGACGTTCTTTAGCTCGTTAACTTCGAGGACGGTGAGCTTAACCAATTCCTCTGCGATTTTCTTAACATCAGCAGCCATGATTGACTCCTTTATACATTATTGGTTGATAGATAATAGATTGCAAACTTAGGCGTTTGCCTTTTCGGCAACACCATCGAGCAAGGCGTGCAAATTGCCAGAAAGGCCATTTGTAACGTCGTTGACTGGGCTGAGGAGCATGTCGACAACCTGGCCAATGAGTTGCTCTTTGCTTGGAAGCTTGGAAAGATCCTGAACTTCCTGTTCGGTTAAGGTCTTGCCATCAGCGGCAAAGGCACCTTTGAGCTCGAGCATAGTGTGTTCTTTTGCAAATTTTGCGAGAACCTGTGCTGGGGCAACTTCGTCTTCGCTAGAAATAGCGTAGAGGAGCTGACCTTCGAGAGCAGTAGTATCGGTGTCTTTGTAAGCTGCGATCTCGCCCATAGCAACACGGACGAGGCGGTTCTTAACGACCTTGATTTTCACGCCGCTTTCGCGAGCCAAGGCGCGAAGTTCTTGCAATTCAGCGACGCTGAGGCCCTGATATTTTGCAAAAACGGTCATCTTAGCATCGGAAAGAATCTCGTTTAAGTCGGCAACCAATTGTTGTTTCTTATCTTTGCTAATTGCCATAGATAGAAATCTCCTTTTGGTATTTTATTGATATAGCCAGAAAAATGTTAAGGTTTCGTCACCAATAATCTAGACATAAATTGAAGAATATTTTCCTCGGTGGCATCATTAAGTATTCTTACGAACACCGCCACTGTCTCTGGTAACTTTCGCTATTATACCAAAAATGGTAGAATAATGCAAGATGATTCGAATAATTGCGGGCGGTAAAAAGCATGCTAGTTGGCTAGCTGAAGCAGCCGCTGAATATGAGAAGAGATTACGCAAGCCTTTCACTATTGAATGGCAGTTTGTTGATGAAGAAAAACTGCCGGAACGCGTGGCGCGCCTGAAGCCTGATGATTATATGATTCTACTTGATGAGAATGGTAAGATTCTTAGCTCGCCTGAGCTTTCCGAGACTCTTCGTAAGCCGCTAGAAAGTGGTCATGATGTCGTATTGGTAATTGGCGGCGCTTTCGGTCATTTCTCTGACGAAATTTTGGCGCGAGCAGATACGATCTGGAGTCTTTCGAAGCTCGTCTTCCCTCACCAGATTTGCCGTTTGATTGTTTCGGAACAAATATACCGAGCACAAGAAATTGCGCTCGGTCATCCGTACCATCACGCGTAGTTTATTCGATGTGGTGGCAGTTTTTGAATTGGAATAGCATACCGAGTGCTGCTACGGCGCAAAGAATAATCAGAAAACTTGGATAGTGGCTAAGTGAGAACTGGGCGACAGAATATTTTGCGATGAGTTTTGAGCCAGAGAGTGCGGTAGTGATGATCCCGACTGGCTTAATGAGTCTTACGGCTACGCAGCCAACGATGACGCCGGCACCAATTGCGAGAGCGATTGGCAGAAGTTCGGTAAGTTGGAAGCTATCGATGATAGTTGTCGCAACAGTAAAGGTCGCTACGGCGAAAATACAGAACTTTTCTAGGCTGAAACCAAAGACGCCTAGGACGATGCCGGCGCAGATTGGAATTAGGGTTTTCCAGGTCTGATCGATGTCCAGATGTGGTACTAATAGCGATGCAAGGTAGTAACCGATAAGAAACCAGATTACGATAAATGCTACTTTTTTAATGCGATAACCAAAGAACGCAAGGAAGATGCCGAGCGCAATGGCAATAATCGCTTCATATTGTGCGAATTGCGATAAATCTATATCCATAAGCTTATTGTATGATAATAATTCCTGCTACGCAAAGTAGAACGGCGATAACGTGGGCGATAACGATATGTTTGTGGAGTTTTTCGCGTCCGAAGTTTGGCCAAATTAGCGATAAGACGACGCCGAGGATGAAGGTGAGAATAAGTTCTGCGGCGTTAGTGACAGCACTGCCGAGGGCGGCGACGCCGATAACTAGGCCGTAGCGATACACGAAGTCGGCGAAGGCGCAGAGGCACTGGTTGAGTACGACGGTGCCGACGTAGGCTTTTGGCGAATGCTTCATGATATATTTGTGGCGCTTGCGATATTTTGGCACGAGACCAAGCAAACAGTCGGTACAGCCGCGACCGAATAAATAGATAACGAAGACGGTTTTATAATCGACGTTAGATGCGCTACGGACGGCAATTTCGGCGGATGTAGTAGCGATGACCACATAAAGAATAAGTAATAGCGCGGCATGTATTGCCATCATGCGACTCTTGGCGCGTTTGCGTGAGAAGACGATGACTACTGGTGCTAATAGAATAGTAATAAAGCCAATTACTTGCTGCGCGGAAATTGATTCGCCGAAGATTAAGAAGTCTACAATGAGGAATAGAACCGGCTGTAATTGATAGAAGACAGTAGCGCCGGTAGCTTCTTCGTTCTTGAGGGCTTGATAGTATGCGAGCGCACCGACGGAGTTGAGTGCGCCGGATAATAACAATAGTCCGATTTGCGGCAAGTCTGGGAATTGAATTTTGAAAAATAGACCAACTGCTGCGGCGATCAAAATATATACCGGGCCATTTAATACCTTCATGGCCTGCGGTGTTTTGCCCTTAAAAATAACGTCAGTCTGGTAGTTATCAATGAATGCGCTGACGCTCCAGGTAAGAGCTGCAATGATACATAAAATTAGCCAAAGCATTAGCGTAATTATACCATTTTGGTTATGGTTTTGTGATACAATGAACGTATGCAATTGAGGAATACTTTATGAGCATCTTCGGTGATCTTTTTAAGAAGCCGAAAATCGATGCAGTATATGAAGTAAAATCCCCAAACAATAGGGTGGTTGCTTCATTTATGGTCGATAAGGGCCAGATTTCTTATTTCGTTACGAAAGACGAAAAGATTGTTTTGCGCAAATCTCGTCTTGGTTTGATTTTGAAAGACGCTGAGCCGCTAGCTGATAACTTCTCTGTTGTTCGCGCCTATTCCCGCTCGACCGATGAAACCTGGAAAGCCTATTGGGGCGAACAGCGTGTTATTCGCAATAACTACAATGAGACTGCTATCTATCTAGAAGAAACCGAAAAGCCAAATCGCCTCCTCACGATTCGCTTCCGTGTCTTCGATGATGGTGTTGCTTTCCGTTATGAAGTCCCTGCTCAGCCAGAGATGGAGAGTATGATTGTTGCTGATGAGCTTACGGAGTTCTCAGTTGATTCAAACTCTCGTTCCTGGAGCATTCCAGCCTATCAGCCAGATCGCTATGAGTACGATTATGTTGAACATCCGGTCTATACTTTGACTGAGTCTGTTCATACGCCAATTACGATTCAGACGCCAGTTGGTCATTATATTTCGATTCATGAGGCTGCGCTCTATAACTACGGCTCCATGACTTTAAAGCTGAACAATTCTTCTTTGAAGTCTGATATTACGCCACTTTCCGATGGTATGCGCGCCTATGTCGAGCTTCCATTCTCTACGCCTTGGCGTACGATTACGATTGCGCATGATGCGCTTGATTTGACGACTTCTCGCATGATTCTTAACTTGAATGATGCGCCACGCGATGACTTCTCTTGGGTCACACCAACCAAGTTCCTCGGTATTTGGTGGGCGATGTATGTTGGCGAATGGACTTGGGCTCCTGGTGAGCGCCATGGTGCTACGACCGAGCATGCCTTCCAGTATATTGATTCTTGTAGAAGGCTTGGTATTCCTGCGCTTCTTATCGAAGGCTGGAATGATGGCTGGGAGGGCGATTGGCTTGAGAATGGCGTCAATAATAAGTTCATGGAATCTACGCCAGACTTTGATATGCGCGCCGTTACGGATTACGGTCGCCAGAATGGCGTTGAGATTATCGGTCATCACGAAACGGTTGGCTTTATCGATAACTACGAAGCTCAGCTTGAGGATGCATATAAGTTCCTTGCCGATCACGGTATTCGTTATGTGAAGTCCGGCTATGCTGGCTCAAAGATGACAATTAATGGCCATCGTGAATATCATCATTCGCAGCTCGGCGTCTTGCATTATCAGCGTGCACTCGAATTGGCTGCAAAGTATCACATTATGCTTGATGTTCATGAGCCAATTAAGGGCACCGGTATCGAACGTACTTGGCCAAACCTCATGACGCGCGAAGGTGCACGTGGCCAGGAATATGAAGGTGGTGCTTTGGTTCCATCGCATGCCTGCTTCCTTCCATATACTCGTCTGCTTTCTGGCGGCATGGATTATACCCCTGGTATTCTTGATGTGACTAACTTCTCTAAGCGTATAGCTTCGACAATCGTTCGTCAGCTTGCCTACTATGTTACGATTTATTCTTCAATGCAGATGGCAGCAGATCGCCCGCAGATCTACGAAGAGTCGCATCCGGACTTGTTCCAGTTCATTAAGGACGTTCCTACTCGCTTTGAACGCACGATTCCGCTTCTTGGTGAAATTGGCAAGAGTTATGTAGTTGCACGCCAGGATTGGGAAGGCACTGATTGGTATATTGGCGGCGTGACGAACGAAGAAGGCCGTAAAGTTGAGCTTTATCTCGATTTCTTGGAGCCGGATATTAACTACGTCGCAACGCTTTATCGTGATTCTGAAGATGCGCACTATCGCGACCATCAGATTGGCTATGTAATTGAAGAAAAAATCCTCCGCCGTGGCGATAAGATCGAAATCTACATGGCACCAGGCGGTGGCTTCGCAATGAAGTTGCGTAAACAATAATTAAATATTGAGCGTAACGATAGTATCGTAACCAAAACGCGCGCGGACCTCAAAACCGTCTGCGCGTAATTTTGTTACCGTATCGGCATCGAGGGCTGTATTGGCGGAGTTTTTGACGCTAAAACGAGTGCCGCTCTGAGAAAGAGTGATTTTGTCGCCAGCTTCACAGAGTTTGAGAGCGCGGCGAATTTCGGTCGTATAGAACTTCTCGATTTTTTCAGGATCATCTACGCGGAGGGTGAGGTCTTGAATGTCGAGGTTAACGCTAATCTTGCGGCGCTCGCACTTCTTTAAGAGATCTTGGTAGATTGGTGAAATAATATCGATTAGTTTTGCCATAAGCCTATTATACACCAGGCGAGAATTGTTTGAGCTGTTCGCGGTGACGCTTATAGAGTGGGTCGTGCTCGCCGACTTCTTTCCAGAAGCTTGCGGAGTGATCCATATGATTAATATGGGCGAGTTCGTGGATAATGACGTAGTCGCGGAGCGGCTCTGGCACTTTCATGAGGCCGATGTTGAGCGAAATGGTGCCGGATGAAGAGCGGCTACCCCAGCGTGTGTTGGCATGGGAGAGACGGCAGCCGGAATAGCTGTAGCCATATTTAGTTGCCCAAAAATCTAGGCGATATGGTAGGTATTCGCGTGCTTTCTTCATGAGAATCTTCTTTTGAGCATCACGAGCGCGTTGTGTGGATGGGTCTTTAATTGGGAGCTTATTTTTGATGTCTTCGCGCATGCTGTTAAGGAAGCGTTTTGCAAGAAAATCAGAAGTGCCGGCTGGCACGGAAATAGTGAGCTTACCGGAGGTAGCTACGGATGCTTTAACGTGTGTCGCCCAGGCGCTGCGGCGCACAACAACTTCACCAAAATCTTTATCAATAAAGCTAGACATTAGTCCGTAAGGCGATTAACGACATTGCGACACTGAGTTTGGTAAGTGTGCTTGCCGGAGATTACAATATTCTTTTCGCCGTCAGCTGGGGCTTCGATACGACTGATGGCCTTCTCAAGAGCAGCCTTTGCTTCAGGAAGGGTACGGTAGCAAGAGCGCATGCGCTGCTTGATAGTGTTAAGATCGGTCTGAACCCAGACGAGGATTGGCTGATAGCCGCATTTAATTAGGAGTTGGCGCATTTCTTTGCGCTGAGCTTCGGTATCAATAAGACCTTCGATAATAATCGTGCTGCGGCTTTTTGCGATTTGCGCAATTAGCTCTGCGGCGAGCTTTTTTGTGACATGATATTCGTTGATTAAATGTGTAAGATTAAGAAACGGTGCGTTGATTGCCTGGCTGAAATGTTCAGCAAATGAAGTTTTACCGCTCTTTGGTGCGCCAAAAACAAGAATTGCGTATGGTTTGGACTTCCCTGTACTCATAAGGTTATTTTAACTAATGCGCTTGGTTTTTGCAATTTTGCGCTTAGAGCTAGGCTCGAGCGTGCTGGAGTTTGCGATAAGGACTTGGCTTGGATAATAGAAGACCCAGACCAAGAATGCGACGGTCGGAATCATGGCGGCTGGCAATGCGCCATCTAATGCGAGGAAGCGTAGTGCGACGCAAATATCGCAACATAAGAATGCGATGAAGCCATAGAGCGCACAGCGACGGCGGAAATGTTTGCTGTTTTCGCGCCAGAGACTAACTGACATGACAAGGTTGCAGATTAATTGAATGCCATAGACGGTTGCAACGGCATAAATTGGGTCCATGCCATTGGCGATGCAGAGCGCGAAGAACAGACTCAGGCCGCCGGCGTAGATACAGAGCGAGATGTGTGGTAGTTTGGTTAGGCGCGTAAGATGCATGAACTGCGCGAAGCAAAAGACATAGACGCCTGCGAGCGTATATGGCGTCCAGACGAGGATAGTGTCTGCTAGGAAGGTAAATAATAGAGCGAGCTGCAGATTGTAATCGTCGCGGTACTTCTGATGCGCATAGATAATACAGAGGAAGATTCCGATGTATTTAATCAGCGCGGAGCCCCAAAAACCTGGCAAAAAGATATCTAGGCACAAAAAAGTGATATAAATGGCGACCCAAATAATTAACCAGTGCGGATCAACGTAAGAAATGCGCTGGTAGTCCTTCCACCACGTAGGAGTACGCATAAGCTTATTGTACTATTTTGAACGGATTTTGGACAAGTATGGCATCGAGCTCGTGAAAAGCATAATACTTGCGGAGTTTCTTCTGCGCTTTGGCAATTTCATTGTAGTCGCGTGGGCGATGAATATCGGTGCCGACGCAGAATATGAGTTTGTCTTTGGCGATTTTTTGTGCGGTTTTCTTGGCGTGGCGACCGTATTGGCCAATAAAGCTGCCGAGATTGCATTGTAGAAGAATGCCTTGCTGATATAGCTCAGTGATCTTTTTGTAGTTCTTCTGGAAGCTATGGTAGCGTTCTGGATGAGCGAGAATGACATTCCAGCCCTTTTGTTTGAGGTTAAGAAGAATGTCATCATATTGCTGGAATTCGCCACTCATAGGGAGCTCAACGAGAAGATATTTATTCTTACCGAGTGGTGAAATTTTCTTTGAACGGAGGAGTTTCAAAATGTCTTTATCGATATAAATTTCGTTGCCGAGATAAAGCTTGATTTTGAGGCCTTTTTTATAGGCTTTTTCTTGGAGCTTTTTGAGAATTTTTTCGTTTTCGCTGCGTGGGCTGACCTGACAGGATTCGGCGATATAATGTGGGGTGCAGATGAGGTCGGTAATACCCTGTTCTTCGAGGCCCTGCAAAATCTCGAGGCTCATGCTCATGCTCTTTGAGCCATCATCGATTCCCGGTAGAACATGGGAATGGATGTCGATCATTTCTACTTATCTCCGTAATAGCTGTAGTATTTAGCAACTTTGCGGTTTACGCCGTTGAGGACGACACCGGTAATATGCGCATTGACCTTCTGAAGGCTGTCTTTGGTGACGTCGATGGTTTTCTTTGGAGTGCGCGCATCGCGTACGACGATAAGGGTTTCATCGACGTTGGTGGACATAATGACAGAGTCGGTAACACCGTTACATGGTGCGCCATCGAAGATGATGATATCGTATTTGCCCTTGAGTGCTACGATAAGGTCTTTGCACTTCTGGGAGCCAAGGAGCTCGCTTGGGTTTGGAGGGTAAACGCCGCGTGGGATGATGCTGAGATTCTTGATATGAGTTTTCTTGATGTACTTTTTGTAGTTTTCGAGCTCGTCAGTCAAAAGAGTCGAGAAGCCGTTGAGGTTTGGAAGATTGAAGAGCTTATGGAGACGACCCTTGCGGAGATCACAGTCGATCAAGAGGACTTTCTTGTTTGCCTGAGCGAAGCTAATAGCTAGGTTGGAAGAAACGAAGGACTTACCTTCTGCAGCGTTTGCGCTAGTAACAAGGATAGTCTTGAAGCCCTTGTCGACGTTGCTGAACTGAAGGTTAGTACGAAGGGATTTAATGCTTTCGGAAACGATGGATTTTGGATATTTGTCGACGAGAAGTTCGTCGCCAATGGTTTTCTTTTCGATTTCGGATTTGATAATCTTGCCAGCGATCGGGAGACCGATTTTCTTTTCGAGATCTTCGCTGTATTTAATAGAATCGTCGAAGTAATAGATAATGAAGGCGATTGCGGAAACGCCAAATACGGAAAGAAGCATTGCAATAGCGGCGTCACGAACGGTAGTGTTATTACTCTGCTTGTCATTTACCTGTGCAACGTCGATAACGCTGACGTTGTTAAGTTGATAAATGTTTACGATTTCTTTAGTAAAGACCTCTGCGATTTTGTTTGCGATCTGAGCTGCTGCGATACGGTTGCCGTCCTCGACGGTAATCTTGAGGATTTCAGTATCTTCGATTGCAGTTACGGTGACGTGCTTTGCGAGTTTTTCGGCAGTAGTGTCGAGCTTGAGGTCTTCGATAACCTGTTCGAGCACGAGCTTACTTTTTACGATCTCGGTGTAAGTGGCTACGAGTTTCTGGTTAATGCTAATATCGTTCAATGTGACAGACGAAGTGGTTTTATCGCCAGTCTGCTGGGCAAGCACGACAGTGGTGCTCGTCTTATACATTGGTGTTTTAATTGCTAAATTATAGAAAATACTACCGCCAGTTGCTATTAATGCCACGACGATCATTGGAACAAGATACTTCTTGAGATAACCAAGAAAATCCTTAATATCTATTTCTTCCATTCAAAAATCGCTCCCTTTATAACATTTTTTGAGTGATAATACTATCATTATAGCACAAAATGCTATATTTTGCAACTATTTCAGGTATTCTGCAATCTTGGATTTTGCGTTGTCGATGGTCCATTGATATGGCAACATGACGTAGAGTTTTTGGCTGCCCATAGAATAGGTTGGAAGCATAGCGCCAGAACCGTCTAGCGAGATAGATTCGACCTTCCAGGATTTGAGCTCAGCGAGCTGATAACGGGCAAAATCGGTGATTTCGTCGTAGGTGAGATTGGTCTCAAAGCTGCCCTCTGCGGCCTTCATGATATCCGCCCAGCGTACGAGGTAATGTGGGTCGGAAATCTTCTCGATAAGTTTAGCGATGACCTGCTGCTGGTTCTCGCCACGGTGGCGGTCGCCGGAGGCGTAGGCGTAACGTTCGCGCGAGAATGCGAGGGCGCAGGCGCTGTCGAGGTGCTGAGTGCCCTTTACGATATGGCAGGACTTATTTGCACTTGTTGTAAATTCTTGGTCGGAATCGATATCGATGCCGCCAACCTTATCTACGACGCTAATAACGGTGCTAAAGCCGACCTTGAGCGTATAGTTGATATTTACGCCAAGAAGATCAGCGATGGTGTTTTTGCTCATCTCGGTGCCATAGATGCCGGCGTGGGTGAGTTTATCCTTCGTGCCGGTAGTGCCGTGAAGCTGGACGTAATAATCGCGCGGAATAGAAATAAGAAGGATCTTGGCGGTCTTTGGATTGACGACCGCAATAATATTAACATCGCTACGTGCGGTATCGTTGATGCCGATACGGCTATCGCTGCCGGAAATATATAAGATGAATGGCTCAGTTGCAACATTAACGCGCTTTACGTCTTTTTCTTTATCGATACGGACTTCGAACTGGTAGATTACTTTACTCTTCTCGATAAAGTCACTGTTATTCTCTTCTAGGAATTCAAGATAGCTGTCAGTTAGAGTGATTGCGGAGACCTTGAAATCATTGATGCCGGCGATAAGGCTTCCAAGCTCATCAAAGTTTTCGTCTTTGAAAGTAATTACGTTCTTGAGGGTGCTTTTTGTATTTTCGAGATTTGGGTTCTGAGATAAGAAACCAATATGCTGAGTATTGAGCTGTTTGATATCGTTATACTGACTAGACTTAAGGACGAGAACTTTGTAAGTCTGAGTTTCGTAATGGGTGCCAGTGATATTCTCGATGAAGCTGACGGTCTGGCGGACGTATTTGTAGCCAGTTACGGCAACTACGGAGATAAGGATGCTCAAGATAATTACGATAATTTTGCTGATTTTCTTCGCTTTTTTGCTTAGGATGAGCTTATAGACAGTGAGGAATTCTAGGCCAAGTAAAGCGAAGGCGGTAAGAACGAGCTGCCAGGATTGAAGCAGGTTAAGCTTCTTGAGCGAGAAAATAAGGGCTGCGGAAGCGATGAACTGAACGGCAGACAAAATTACAGGGATAATTAGTCTTTTTGCAGGCTTAAGCTGCTCAGCTTTCTGAGCTTTACGAACAGATTTTCTAGCTTGAATTTGCTTCTTTGAAATATTCTTCGCCATATTGCAAATATAGTAGCATAAAAACACTACTTTTGCAAACGACGGGCGCTGAGCTTACCGTAGCGTTCTTTGGCGTCTAGCGCGGTTCGGAGTGCCTGTTTTCCCAGATATGAGACGCGGGCGTAGGCACGCATGTTTTTCTTTGATTCTTTGTCGGATTTGACGATGCTGCGATATTGCTTAATAGTTGCCCAGGCGAGATCATACTCGGTTTTAAACTTGCGAGGCGTGACTATTTCTTCGAAAATATAGACTGCTTCGGTGAAGGCGCGGTTGATTGCGGCTTTTTCTAGGTTTGGGAATTGAGCTTTTACGAAATCTACGGCTTCTTCCGCAAAATGTAGGCCGTCCATACGCCTTGGCGTGAAGCCGCGACGCATTGTACTATTTTCGCTCTGCATGTAGTAGAGCAGCTTTTCGGTGCTGATAGTCACTTTATTGGCTTTGGCGATAATCTTATAGAGTGTGGCGAGATCCTCGTATTTTTTCTCTTTCGGGAATTTTATGCCTGCTATTAATTCTCTTTTGAATAACTTGCCCCATGGCGCAGTAGTTACTCCGGTCTGATAGAATAGGCGCTTCAAGGCGTCTTCGCCGCTGATGAGTTCAATTTTTGCCTTTTGCTTAGATTCTAAGCTGTGGTCGTTCGAGGTATAGACGAGCTTATATTGGCAGGTAGAAATATCGGCGTCGTTTTCGAGCATAGTGTTGAGCATGGATTCGATATAGTATTTTGAAACATAATCGTCGCCATCGACATAGGCGATGAGGTCGCCGGTGCTCTTCTCGTAGCCAACGTTGCGTGCGTCGCCCTGTCCGCCGTTTTCCTTATGAAACACTCTGACGCGCTTATCTCTCTTAGCATAGGCTTTGGCGACTTCGAGCGTGCTGTCGGTTGAGCCGTCGTCGATAACCATGATTTCGAGATTCGGATAAGTCTGATTGACGATAGAATCAAGGCAAGCCGGAAGATAAGCCTCGATATTGTAGGCTGGAATAATAATTGATACCAAGGGGTTGGCGCCTTTTGTCATAAACATATTATAGCAAAAGAAAAATCCGAACGTGAGTTCGGATCTTTCTATGGTGCTGGGAGTAGGAGTCGAACCTACGAAGGCCGAAGCCGGCAGATTTACAGTCTGATGCGTTTGACCACTTCGCTATCCCAGCGAATACTAGTTTATTTTAGCATAAAACTTTTCAGAGGACAAGGAAAAAGCCCGTCACTTTTCAGTGGCGGGCCGAGGGTTAGAGCTGTAGCGACAGATATTCCATTGCTTTCTGAATTGCGGTTCTTTGTTCCGGTCTGCAGAGATTGTTTTCAAGCAGAATCGAGAACATGTTGATTCTCTCGATAATATATGAGTCTTTGTATTCACCTGTTTGCTTAAGGATGAATCTTTCAACGCATGCGCAGCGGTGGTCGGCGTCGGCATCAGCGAGGCCCTTGACCATGCCTTCGAACTGGTGTCCGCAGCAAATCATTTCATGAAATGCCGCGAGGAGCTTATACCATTCGGGCGCGTTGATGTCTACGAATACAGACTTTACTTTAGGGTCGTAACGGACGAGGAATTTCGTTTCGAAGTCCGGTCCATCCTTGAAGTATTTTTTCATATATTCTTCTTCGTACTTGATTTCGAGTATCTTGTCGTCTACGATTACCTGTTTCGTAATCATAAGAACACCTCCTGAAAAAGATCGATTTGTATGGATGCAAATTTGTAGTGATACTGTAGCATAATTTGTGAGATATGTCAAGAAAGACTGTATGCGCATTGAAGATATGGAGCGCAAATATCTTCGATATTTGGATAGGAATGGAGCGCAAATATCTTCGATATTTGGCTCTCCACTCTCGGAAAAGCAACAAAAAATGCAAGCATTTTTTGCTTGCGTTTCTCTCGAGTGGAGCCGCAAATCGGACTTGAACCGATGACCTGCCGCTTACAAGGCGGCTGCTCTACCAACTGAGCTATTGCGGCATAAAAATAACGTTGCGTGCGTCTTATTAAATTCTATATGATTTTACGCTTTTTGGAAAGCTCTTTGTTCTCGCCGCCCTGTACGTTTATAGGGTGTTTCGGAGCGTTTTGTGACGTAATAATGCGGCGTATTGGCTTAGCGGCAGCGGATGCAGCTCTTGCTTGTGTCTTGGCGGTTTTTGCTTCGGCTTTCTGAGCTTTGCGAACAGCGCGCTTAACGGTCTTGGAATTCTTTGCTTCAGCTTCGGCCTTTTCGAGCTGGAGTTGCTCGATGCGCTGGCGAGTATGCTCAGCGTTTTCTTGATCATCGGCATTCTCGTAGATTTCTAGGAGATGGCGCAAAACAACGGTACTAGGATTAAGACTGTAAGCGGTCTCAAGGGCGTCAATGGCTTTGCTCCGCTCGCCGAGCTTTTCTAGAGCTTTTGCGTAGGCAATATAGCGGCCTGGCTGGTCGCCCTCAATATCGATAGCTTGCGAGAATGCCATGGCGGCTTTCTCATATTTGCCAGTTTCTAGGTAAATAAGACCGACGTTATGTAGGCTAGATGCGTTATTGTCGAGACTCTGAGCGATTTCGAAGCACTCTACGGCTTCCTTGAAATGTTTTTCCTTCGCATAAAGAATACCGAGGCGGTTATAGGCGGCAGCGTTCTTCTCATCAAATTTAAGAATAGTAAGAAGCGCCTTCTCTGCCTTCATCGGCTTGCGCTCTTTCATTGCAGTCTGAGCGAGGCCCCATAGTTTCTTGATCTGAGGGGTTTTGCGAGTATCGCTTAATTCTTCTTCGTCGCGTTCACTCCAGTTTGGTACAAAAAAGACAGTAATCATGGTAACAACAAGAATTAGCACTACTGCTAGCATAAAATAATTATAGCATATTCGCTATCAGTTGTAACTTGACGTGACCGTTTTGGTCGATTGCCTGCTCTGCTGCGATAAGTTGCTCGATTTTTTTTAGGAAGCCTGGATTGCCGCGTAACAGATAAGATTTGTACATAATATCGATGCCGCAAGAGATAACGTTGAGTGCGGCTTGACGGGTATCATTCTTGTCTAGCTTGAGGATTTTCTCGACGATGGCTGGGAGGTTTTTGGCGTCGGCAGAGACATATTCTTTTGCTAGTTTAAATACTTCAATGTCAGCCTCCGGTGCAGCGCTGACCTTCTCGCTTTTTGGTAAGTAATAACAATTAGCGCGTGAGCGGATAGTTGGCAAAATACTATCTAAACTATGCGTGAGGAAGACGAAATGAATATTCTCGCCTGGTTCCTCGAGGCTTTTGAGCGCAAGGTTAGCGGCTTCGAGATTGAGTTTATCGGCATTTTCGACGACGACAATTAAGGAATCTGACTGCTTGTTGTGGCAGATTTTGAGCATTTCTTCGATTTGTGGCTTTTTGATTTCGCGGCTCATCTTGCCGTCTTTGTTTTGCTGGAAGGCAACGTGATAGGAATTCTTGAAAAAGCTATCAAATGGATATTTCTCTGGCAGTTCAAAGATAGAAAAGTTGTTTTTGGGCGCGATTTTTTCGATGTCGTTAGCGTTATTTAACTGCATCGCGGAAACTCTCTGGCAAGAGTGCCGTAAAAGTCATGCGCTGACCTTCTGGAATAGTGATTTCGAGAGAGTAAGCATGTAAAAACATGCGGTCAGCCTTTGGCGACTTTGGATTATAAACTGGATCGCCAAGAATTGGCGTGCCGATGTGGGCCATATGGATGCGGAGTTGATGAGTGCGGCCAGTGCGCGGCTTGAGCTCTACTAGGCTGAAGCGGTCATTGCTGGCAATAACCTTATATTCGGTAATAGCTTCGCGGCCGTCTTTGTCAGCGATGAAGGTCGTAGGCTTTTTGAGATTGCGTGCGAGCGGCACGCTAATTAAAGCGTGTGGCTGCTTTGGATGGCCGCAGACGAGCGCGTAATAACATTTATGAGTCTTGCGCTCTGCGAACTGTTTCTGGAGCTTAGACTTGGTCTCGGCGTTCTTCGCGACGATAATTACGCCCGAGGTGTCACGGTCGAGACGGTGAACAATCTCGCCGAAGTCTTCGATGGCTGTTTCGTTGAGATAGGCGCCCTTCTTGATAGAAAGCATACCGGCTGGTTTATTGAATACGACAACATTATCATCTTCATAGATGACTGGTGGGCGTTCTTTGTTGCTATTGTCTGGGACGGCAATATCGCAATGCTCTTCTTCGTCTGCCGAGAGGAGACAATTGGCCTTGAGGACGGTTTCGCCATTGATGCTAGCCAAACCTTCCTTGATGAATTTCTGGATAGTGCCACGAGTGTATTGTGGGTACTTTTCGAGCAAAACCATGTCAAAGCGACGCTTTTCCTCTTCGATAGGAGCGTCATTCTTAACAATGTCGCCATTAATCATGCGCGACAGCTCTGGTTTGCTGAATTTTTTAGCCATATATCTGTTATTTTAATATCTTTTTGCTCTTTTTGCGAGCATGAGCTTTTTGCTTTGGCTGATATTTGCTAGCTTTATAGAACTTCTGAAGCTCGCTGTAGGCCTTATCGTAATGGGTTTGGAAGTTCGGGAAGGCGCGCAAGATACGGCGTTGCTGCCAGGTTAGAATGCGTTTGCGGCCGTTGTTGATCGTTTCGACGTAGCGACGACCGTTACGTTCGAAGAACTGTAAAACGCGGCCTTTTTTGAGGTTGGCCTGGTATTTGCGTAGGAAGTTATTGAAGCGCGTAATGCTATGGTTGGTTGATAGAACGTCGAGTGTGAATAGGATTGCGAGGACTAGTGCCCAGGTATTCATGTTAGGAATGCTGCGGACGAAATCTAGGATATGCGGGTGTAGATAGCGAATGCCGACTGAGGCGCCACCGAAGGCGATGAAGCCATAAAGACAGATGCGACCGTTGAGATTGAGTGGCCAGTCGCTATAGTCCCACCAGCGCGCTTTGAATAGCTTTTCCATGGTATAGGAAGTGATATATTCAAGCACGCAGGCGATTGCGCCACCGATAAAGAATAGAGCGATTGGGTTGTCGACGAATTGTCCGGTGTATAGAAAGGCAAGGCCGCCGACGCCGTAGATTGGGCAGTACGGGCCGTTGAGAAAGCCGCGGTTGACGAAGCGATGTTCTTTGACGAGGCTCATGCCGTCTTCCCAGAGCCAACCAAAGAAGCTATAGATTAAGAAACAAAGGAAAATTTCTTGTAAGGTCATTTCTTTAATTCCTTGATTACGTCGTCATAAAAAGGCTTCGAGAAGGTCTCTTTGATGGCGCAGGCTTTATCTGCGATGCAGAGTAAGACGGCTTCGCGATAGCGTGGTGGACGAATGTTAAGTGGAAACATATGACGCTGGATCATATTAGCTTCAATTGGACTAATCGAGAAGTCGTCTGCGGCGTTTTCGAGCGCTTTTGAAGCGTGACGATAGCCGTGGAGATGCCCGTGATCCTTATCGTGCCAGTCGTAATTGAAATAATCGTGCAAAAGCGAGCCGCGGACTAGTGCGGAATAGTCGTGCTTGAGATGTGTGAGCTTCGCTAGGCGAACGCAAACGCAAGCGACGCTAATAGAGTGCTCCATAACACTAACGTCGCCATGCTGCATATTTTTGTCACTGACGTGGTATTTTGGCGAATCCAAAATGTCGGCCCCGTAAAAGTCTATCGTATTGCGTATGATACGTTTGCGTTTTGCTTTGCTCATTTTACTTGCGTAGACCAACTGCCTTTTGAACGCGTGCAAGCTTGGCGTTTGCGACGTCGTTGGCATATTGCTCACCCTTTGCGAGTACTTGCTCGACTTGTTCGTCGGTAATCTGTGCGACTTTTTCCTGGAAATCAGAGAGGAAGTTCTTGACCGTCTCGGCTACCTTACGTTTAAGGTCGCCGTAGCTAGTCTGACCAGACCAGTCGGCGATTACGTCCTGAATATCGCGGTCGGTAAGGAGCGCTTCGATGGTAAGAAGGTTGCTGATGCCTGGCTGATTAATCATATCAAAGCGGATAACACCTTCACTGTCGGTGGTAGCGGACATGATTTTCTTGTATGCCTGTTGCGGATTGTCGTTGAGGCTAATCTTGGACTTTTCATTGGTGCTAGATTTGCTCATCTTCTTAGCTGGGTCGACGAGACTACGAATACGTAGGCCCTTTTCGAGATGCATGAACTTGACCTGCTCTTTTTCTGGAGCCGGGATTATGAAAAGGTCTTCATTGAACTTATTATTCATGCGTGTTGCAATATCGCGCGTAAGCTCGAGATGTTGGAACTGGTCTTCGCCGAGTGGAATATAGTTCGCATCGTAAAGAAGAATGTCAGCAGCCATCAAGATTGGGTAGTTAAAGAGGCCAACGGAAATTGCGTCTGCATGCTCTTCGGACTTCTCTTTGAACTGAGTCATGCGGCTAGCTTCGCCGAAGTAAGTGAAGCAATCGAGAATCCATGCGAGCTCACTGTGAGCAGGCACGTGACTTTGGCGATAGATATGGACGTTTGGATTGTTGACGTCGAGGCCGGCTGCGATGTAGTATTTGATGCCCTTGATTACCTGAGCATAGAGTTTGTCGTGGTCGATTGGAGTCGTGAAGCTATGAAGATCTGGCACGAACATATTGATATTGCTGTCTGCGGCATGCTCGTTAGCGAGATTAACCATAGATTTATAGGCACCAAGAAAATTGCCAATTGTTGGCTCTTCGTTCGCTCTGACCCCTGTTAGAATAGTTTGCATAAGTAGATTATTATCCTTCTATTATATCACATTTTATAGAAAATATCAAGAGTAAGCGGCTTCCGCGGCCGCGGTTCGAAGCATCAGGCCCAAGGCCAGTATGGTATAAAAGCGGATATGTTTGTCATACACTAATTTTAGCATAAAAAATGGTGGAGCACAGGAGATTCGAACTCCTCACCTCTTCCATGCCATGGAAGCGCTCTACCAAATGAGCTAGTGCCCCAACTGCGATTGATTATAACATAGATTTTACCCCTTATTCAAAAATAAGCGTTTTCTTAAAGCTTGTGCTATACTAAGCATAAGTAGTGGAGGTAATATGAAAGCACTATTTTGGATAGTGGTGGGAGTATTATTTATAGACTATATGCTTATCCGCGGGGGCGCTCGTCTACGCGATGAGTCAAATATTAACGATAAAGAGGAGTAAACACATGGGAGAAAGTGTTCTCGATCAAGGCAAGGCAAAAGCTGCAGCTCCAGCTAGCGTCTTGGATCAGCCAAAGGCTGCAAAGGCTTCTGGCGAGCAGTCTGTCCTCGGTGGCAGCGTAAATCATAAACCATTAACTTTCTATAAGAAGGCTTGGTTCTGGATTATTATCGCGGTAGTCGTTCTTGGCACTGGCGGCTTGGTTGCTTTCTTGGTAATCAATGCGAATATCACCGCTCAGGCAATTGAAGATTATGGCAAGAACGCTTTGGCGGCAACCGATGCAGTTTCTGATTTCAAGCGCGAATTCCGTTCCGCTTTCAACGATTCTGGTCTCGGTTACTATTCCAGCAACGAAAAGCGTACTGAAGAACTTCGCGATAAGTGTCTCGAGAAGCTCGATATCAAGATTGATGACTACAAATCTGTTGAAGATATTAAGTATATCAGCGGCGAAAAAGCAGCTGACGAGCTCGGCACTGGCGAAACTCGCAAGCTTTCTGAAGGCTTCAAGCGTATTGCTGACGGCCTAAGTAATATCGATGACAAGATGGACACCTGTAAAGATATGCTCAAAGATACCCTCAAGGGCGATTACGAGCTTAAGATTGGTGATTTCGAGATTAAGGAGTCTAGTTACTCTGTTAGATATAAACTTCCAGTTTCCATCAAGAACAAGAGCGATTACACGATTCGCTTCTATGTTAAGCTGAAAGCTGTTTCTAAAGACGGCAAGGAGCTTGGTAAAGATACTTTCTATAGTACGACTTTGAAGCCAGGTGAATCTGATGATGACGAGATGTTCAATTATGGCTACTATAGCACCTATGAAACTCTAAAGGACGCTAAGTTCGAGGTTGTCGAGGTTACTGAGTATTCAGTCAAGTAATTAATCTAAGACACAAAAATATCTCCGCGGATTGCGGAGATATTTTTGTTGGTCTTGTTCCGATAAGCGATTAACGCTTGGAGAACTGTTCGCGTTTGCGAGCGCTGCGGAGACCGTAGTGCTTGCGTTCCTTTTCGCGAGGATCGCGCTTCATGAGGCCGGCCTTCTTGAGCACTGGGCGGAATTCTGGGAATTCGAGCACGAGTGCGCGAGAGATAGCGAGCTTGATAGCGTCTACCTGACCTGCGACGCCACCGCCCTTAACGAGGATGGTGATGTCGTATTCTTTTTGCTTCTGAGTAAGAGCGAGTGGATCAGTGATCTCAGCCATGAGGGTCTTGTTACCGCTGAGGAATTCAAGAGCTGGCTTACCATTGATCGTGATTTCGCCTTTACCTTTGTAGAGACGTGCGGTTGCGGTTGCAGCTTTGCGGCTACCGTTACCGTAGGTGTACTTTTCGTTCTTAGCGGCCATTACTTAATCTCCTTTGGCTGTTGTGCCGTGTGAGCATGCTCAGCGCCGTTGAAGACGCGGAGGCGAGCTAGGCGATCAGCTGCTAGTTTGTTCTTTGGCATCATACCCTTGACTGCCTGCTGAATTGCGAGACTAGGATCTTTCTCGATGATTTCAGCGAGAGTGAGATCAGTCAAACCACCTGGGAAGCCAGAGTGGCGATAGTAGTGCTTGTCGGTCATCTTGTCGCCAGTAACCTTAAGGTTCTTAGCGTTAACGACTACGACATAGTCACCGTTATCGGTATGTGGGGTGTAGGTAACTTTGGATTTACCCATGAGCTTATCAGCGATAACGACGGCGAGCTTGCCAAGTGGCATAACACTAGCGTCGATAATCCACCATTCGCGCTGAATCTCAGAAGTCTTCTGGCTATAAGTTTTCATTACTTACTCTCCTTTTTGACTTCTTCTTTAATCTCGTCTACGAAAGAGATAGTTGCCATCTCAGCGTTGTCGCCGCGGCGGAAACCGGTGCGTTCAATTTTGAGATAACCGCTATCGCGTTTGACCTGTGGTGCAATAACATCAACGAGGATGTTGCCCATAGTCTGATCGTCGAGGCGAGCGATTACGAGGCGGCGGCTTGCGAGATCACCACGCTTTGCGAGAGAAATGAGTTTCTCTGCAGGGCGGCGGATTTCTTTTGCCTTTGCCATCGTAGTATTGATAGATTTGTACTTAAACAAGGAGCGCATCAGACCGCGTGTTAGTGCAGTGCGTTGGTCGTTTTCGCGACCGAACTTGCGCCCTTTATATCCATGGCGATGCATTTAGACTTTCAACTCCGTAAGTTTTTCACGAACCTCATCGAGAGCTTTTGCGCCGAAGCCCTTGAGCTCTTTGAGATCGCTTTCTGATAGTACGACGAGATCGCGAACGGTGTGAATGTCATTGTTTAACAATGCATTTGCGGTACGTGCGCTAAGGCCGAGCTCCTCGATAGGAAGCATAAGACCAGATTCGTCTTCTGCGGCAGTCGCAGTTGGAGCAGGTGCGGATTCAACCGTGGTGCTACCAGCGAGTGCCTTGTATTGATTAACTAGGATAGCAGCTGCTTCCTCAAATGCCTCACGTGGAGTGATGGTGCCATCGGTATCGATGGTAAGTGTAAGCTGCTGAAGATTGGTATCCTGACCAACGCGGGTGTTTTCAGCGTTGTAGCGAACGCGAAGAACTGGCGTAAAGACTGCGTCGAGCGCAATCATATCATTATGTACGCGTTCTGCGCCGGATTGCTCAATGCTGAGGTAACCGCGACCAGTGTCGACAATCATGTCCATCTTGAGGGTGAACTTTGGATCGTCGATGTTGCAGATAACCTGCTGCGGGTTAGCAATTTCAACCTCTGCTGGGAGCTTGATATCGCCTGCTAGAACAGTGCCGGTACCTTTTTTCTCGAGATGAATCTCGACAGGTGCGTCGGAATGAGATTTGACATGAATGTTCTTAAGGTTGAGCATGATGTCAACGGTATCCTCGACGATACCAGGAACTGCGCTAAATTCATGAGTGGTGCCTTCAATGCGGAAAGCAGTGATGGCAGCGCCCTTGATGCTAGAAAGAAGTACGCGACGAAGTGAATTGCCAAGGGTGTTACCGTAGCCGTAGTAAAGAGGCTTGATAACAAAGCTGGCGCTGTTTTCACCAAGATCCTTGATTTCTGCTAGCTCTGCTTCGTGAATTGCTTTTGTCATACTTCTCCTTTATTAGCGCGAGTAATACTCGACGATTAACTGTTCGTTGATGCCCACCTCAGCTTCTTCACGCTTTGGTGTACCAGTGATTTCAATCTTCATGTTTTTAACGTCAGCCTTCATCCAAGAGAGAGGTGCCTGGCTAGCAGCACCGGCGACGTTTGCCAAGTTTGCGAAATAACTGTTTTTCTTTGACTTGTTACGAACCTCAAGTACGTCACCAGCGGAAAGGCGGATAGATGGAATATCTACGCGCTTACCGTTGAGAGTGAAGTGACCGTGGGAAACGAGCTGGCGTGCAGCGCGACGAGTAGACGCAAAACCTGCACGATAAACTACGTTATCTGCGCGGCGCTCAAGGTATTCGAGAAGTTTTTCGCCAGTCATACCTTCAGCACGCTGTGCTTCGCGCATGAGTTTAGCGAATTGTTTTTCAAGTAGGCCGTAAATGCGGCGAACTTTCTGCTTTTCGCGGAGCTGAGTCAAATAGAGACTGCCACCGCGAACGCGCATGTCGGCGTGCTGACCAGGAATACCGGTCTTCTTTGCCATGATTTTCTGCGCTTTTGGAGCAAGTGCATAACCTTCACGGCGGGATTGTTTACCAATTGGTTGAATATCACGTGCCATTATGGTTTCCTTTCTCCTTTAGGACGGCAACCACCGTGTGGAACTGGGGTTACGTCAGTGATGCTATTGATGGAAATGCCCATCGTGCTGAATGCGCGGATTGCGCTATCGCGGCCGAGGCCGATGCCTTTAACGAAGACGTCGACGCTATTCATACCGTGATCGCGTTTTGCGATTTCAGCGACTTTTTCTGCGGCGATCTGGGCTGCGTATGCAGTACCCTTCTTGGAACCGCGGAAGCCGTTAGCACCAGCGGAAGAAGCGGCGATTACGCCACCGGTCTTATCACAGACGCTAACGATAGTGTTATTAAATGTAGCCTGAATGTGCACTTCGCCTGCCTGGACAATGCGCTTGCCCTTCTTGCCGCGCTTAGCGACTGCAGTCTTAGGTGCTTCTGCTGCTTGCTCCACTTCAGGAGCAGTATTGACTGTTGTATCTTCTGCCATAATTTACTCCTAAGTTTTACTTGCTGCCTTTGGCTGAGCGCCACCAACTGCGATAGCTTTACCTTTACGAGTGCGCGCATTCGTGCGGGTGCGCTGACCGTTGACTGGTAAACCTGCCTTATGGCGGAGCCCCTTGTAGGAATTGATATCCTTAATACGTTTGATATTGTTGGTCACGAGACGTTTGAGGTCACCTTCAACGGTATATTTAGAAATAATATCGTTAAGTTTTTGCTCATCAGCCTCGGTGAGATCTTTCACCCGAGTGGTAGGCTCGATTTTAGCCTCCGCAAGGATGGCTTTAGAAGTGGTGCGTCCAATACCGTAAACGGAAGTAAGTGCAATCCACACTTGCTTTTCGTTAGGAATGGTTACACCGGCGATTCTTGCCATGCTTAACCCTGCCTTTGTTTATTCTTAGGTTTTTTCTTGTTAATGACACGAAGAACACCTTTACGGCGAACGATGATGTCATCAGGGCTAATTTTCTTTACACTAGCACGAACTTTCATGTAAGTGAAAATTACCTTTCTGAAAACACTAAAACCGCAAATATCGCAAAAATAATATTTGTGATTTTTGTTGCGTTTTCGGTTAAATTTAATCTTTTTGGCGGTAGCTGATTCTGCCCTTCGTTAGATCGTAAGGGGTCAACTCAACATCCACCTTATCCCCCGGGACCAGCCTGATATAGTTTTTGCGCATTTTACCAGACATATGGCCGATAATAATATGGCCGTTTTCAAGTTCGATGCGAAATTTGGTCCCTGGAAGGGCCTCAACAACTTTACCGGTAAGTTTAATTACTTCCTTCCGGTTGTTTGCCACTGCCGAAGAATCGGCCTTCTTGGCGACCTTTTTCGATCTTTTTTGACTAGCCATAAATTACAAGCTTCATTGTAGCAGATTTAGCGCAAAAAGTAAAGATTATTTTATTGTTGCGCGAATGATAATAATTGAGTTGAACTCGGTAGAATTTTCGTCAGCGCGACGGGCCGAAATAAGCGCCAGAGTCTCCTTATCGTCTAGACGTTTCTGAGCGATTGGGAGGCGATTCTGAGCCTCTTCTTTATCAATGATGGTTACTTCTTTGACTTCATATTCAAAACGTTCGCCATCGCCTCGTTCGATCGAGATAGAATCACCTTTTTCGAGAGCATCAAGATAGGCAAATGCGCCCGGTTTGGTTGCACCTTGGCTAATACCACTCATGAGAATGTTGCCGCCCTGGCCTGGATTGCCGGAGCCGGAATACCATGCAACATCAAAGATATTGTCTGGCACAGGCATAACATACTCGGATACGTTACTACTCTTTACACGTGCATTGATTTTGAGGCGTGGAATTTCTAGGTAGCGTGGAGTTGTAGTATAGGTTTGGTGCTTCTTTAGCTCTTCTGCCGTAGGTTCAATCTCGCTAGGGTTTTCAGCGTCAGCAAGCTCTGTAATGACGGCCTGCTGAGGATTACGAGTCTCGGAGCTCTTGTTCTGATAATAGCTATGCTCCCAGACGAGAATCTTGATTAGGCATGCAAGGAGAACTATGCCGATAATGGCGCCGATAATCTTGGTGATTTTACTTGCCGTACGATCAATCTTTAAGCCCATCCCTAGCTAGCTCCTATTGATAATCGTCGTAGGTTACCATTAGAGCGCGGGAGTTGACTTGACGGATATTCTCAAGAGCAACAGTGACGACGATGAGAAGACCGGTACCAGAAACGGAGATGCCGAGCGGATAGCCGAGAGTCTGAATGAAAATATAGTCAGTGATATATGGAAGCATAGCGATAAGGCCAAGCGCCAAGGAACCGAAGAGGTTGAGGCGGTTGACGGTACGGCTAAAGTATTTCTCAGTAGTTTTACCTGGACGTACGCCTTCAATAAAGCCGCCTTGCTTCTGAAGGTTCTCTGCAATCTCTTGAGAGTTGAAGACGATGCTCGTGTAGAAGTAGGTAAACATTACGACGAGTACGAAGTAGATTGCTGGGTAGATGAAATCTTTGCCCTGAAGACCGACGGAGGTATCGAAGTTCTGTGCACTAGGTGCGGAAAACCAAGACACGAGGTTCTTACCAACTTCGCTAGCTGGATCAGCGTTTTGAATGAGCTGACCGACGAATGCTGGGACAGACAAGAATGCAACCGCAAAGATGACTGGAACGACACCAGCGGCGATAAGCTTGATTGGCATGATAGATTTAATACCACCGTAGGCGGAGTTACCGCGGACGCGCTTTGCGTAGTTGATAGTAATAATACGCTGTGCCTCATTGATCTTAACGAGGAAGTAAAGGACAACAATCAAACCGATGCCGAGGGCTAGCATAATGCCTGCCATCTGTGGGTTAACTGGTAGGTTGAGCCAACCAAAGAGGCTGAGGGTGCCTTGGCTCGTATCGAAGAGCTGATTGAGCATAGACGCAAAGGTAGATGGGAAAGCAGCGATAATACTACAAAGAATGATAGTAGAAGTACCGTTTCCGATACCCTGTTCAGAGATGAGCTCACCGAGCCACATAAGAAGCGCAGAACCTGCGGTCATTGCAGTAATGGCGAGTGCCCAGTTTTCTGCCGTCATCGTGACGGTACCGGTTGAAGACTGCGTAAGAACGGTTTGTTGCAAGATAAAGATGTATGCAATAGATTGCAAAACTGCTAGAGGTATAGAAACAATACGGGTCCACTGGTTAATCTTGCGACGACCAGTTTCACCATCTTTGCTAAGCTCCTCCATGCTTGGAATAGCCTTGGTGAGAAGCTGCATGACAATGGACGCAGTAATGAATGGGGATAGACCGACAAGAATGATAGATAGGTTGGTCAAGCCACCACCAGAAATAAGGTTAATGAAGCCGCCAAGATCGGTGCTGTTCACCAAGCTATTGACTGCATCTTTAAATGTTTGTGTATCGCCGAGCGGAACTGGAATATGCGCCAAAATACGATAAGCGACGAGAATTCCGAGAACGGCCAGAATGCGTTTGCGCATGTCCTTATTCTTGAAGGACTTGAAAATGGTCTTAAAATTCATGTTACCTCTTGTTTACTCTTTTTATGATAACACAAAAAGCACCCCCGGGGGAGTGCTTTTCGCTTATTTTTTCGAAGAATAATTATTTATCTTCTTTTGCCTGCTTTTTGCGTGCAGGAACAGCGACTTTCTTGAAGCTACCGCCAGCCTTTTTGATGGCTTCGATAGCGGTCTTGGAAGCAAACTGAGTCTCGAGCTCAATCTTTGCCTTCAATTCGTCGCGAAGGATAACTTTGACCTTAGTATATGGATCTGCGATGAGATTCTTGTCTGCGAGAACAAAGTTATCAACTTTGCCACTAAGCTCGTTGAGGGCGTCGGTGTAGACGACCTGAGCCTTAGTATGAATGGACTTAAAGCCTTTCATCTTTGGAACTGCCTGCATCATAGCACGCTGACCGCCCATGAAGGTTGCAGGAAGCTTATGATGACCAGTACGAGATTTCTGACCTTTAGTACCACGACCAGCGGTTTTACCCTGACCAGCGGAGATACCGCGGCCAATGCGTTTGCGATTCTGGTTGCCGCTAACTACCAATTCGTTGTATTTCATTACTTAGCCTCCTTTTTGTCGGCTTTCTTAGCACCGTTCCATTCATCTTTTGGAACCTGCTGGCGAAGACCTTCGATAACAGCGTAAGCAATGTTTGCTTTGTTGGTAGAGCCGAGGCTCTTGCTGATGAGGTTCTTGATGCCAGTAAGGCCAATGATAGAACGTACGACACCACCAGCGATAATACCGGTACCAGGAGCAGCTGGCTTCATGAGAACATGAGCACCAGTGACCTTGGTTTCGACTTCGTGCCAGATAGTATCATTCTGCATCTTGACGGTAATCATGTTTTTCTTAGCGCGGCGCTCAGCTTTTTGAACGGCACTAGTAACATCGTTACCTTTTGCGAGGCCAACACCGATGCGATTCTTGTGATCGCCAACGGCAACGAGGGCCTGGAAGCGCATGCGGCGACCGCCAGCGACGGTGCGGGATACGCGGTTGATAGAGATATTTACGGAATCAAATTCCTTCTTACCTTCTTCAGCTGCACGGCGGTTGCGGCGATTGTCGCGGCGGCGACCCTTGAAGTCGCGTTCTGCCTTTGCTTCTTTTGCTGCAACAGCTTCGTCAGTGAGTTTGGTAGTGCCAGACTTATTGATTACCTTTGGTTGCTTGTTATCCATATTTAGAACTCCAATCCTTCCTTGCGAGCTGCGTCAGCGAGGCTGCTCATGCGGCCAGCATAAAGGCGTGCGCCACGATCGAAAACGACCTTCTCGATCTTAGCTTTCTTTGCTTTCTTTGCAATTTCGCTACCGATAAATGCGGCGAGTTCCTTCTTGCTACCTTTCTGCTTGCTACCGACGGTAGTTGCATAGGCAAGAGTGGTGCCGTTATCATCATTGATGATTTGTGCAGTAACGTGTGCGTTGCTGATATTTACGCTAAGGCGTGGGCGTTCAGCAGTGCCGTGAATCTTTGCACGAGTGCGATTCGCTCTAAATTCTGCTTTCATTTTTACTTCTTCCCTGCCTTACCGGCTTTACGGATAATAACTTCATCGACGTACTTGATGCCTTTACCCTTGTATGGTTCTGGCTTCTTAAGTGCGCGGATCTCAGCTGCGACCTGGCCGACCATCTGCTTGTCGATACCAGAAACGGTGATAGTCATCTTGTCAGTCTTGAGTTCAATGCCTTCTGGAGCTTTGTACTTGACTGGATGGCTAAAGCCGAGAGCCATTTCGATTTCTTTTGGACCACCACTTAGGCGGAAACCAACACCATTAATCTCGAGCTTCTTCTCGAAACCTTTGGTTACACCAATAACAGCGTTATTGATGAGTGCGCGCTGAAGACCATGCCAAGCACGGGACTTTGGCTCGTCATCGCTACGCGTAACAATAATTTGATTACCTTCGACTTTCGTCGTGGTATTGGCCTGGACAGGAACCGTAAGCGTGCCTTTTGGACCGGCGACAGTAATATCCTTATCGCCGACCGTAATTGTCACGCCTGCAGGTACCTCTACAGGTAGTTTTCCGATACGACTCATTGCGTTCCTTTATGTTAATAATATCTTGGCTATTTTACCACAGAATAAAGATAATAGCAAGAGATTATTAGATTAAGCAACCAAAACTAATTCCGTGCCGTTGCGAATGTCAGTGCCGCGTACGGTTTCGTTGTAGTGATAAAGACGATAATTGCGGCGGTTATAGAGCTTCAAGCGACCATTTGGCGAGAAATTCTCATATTCTTCGCGAATCTTATTGAGGAGGAGCGCAGATATCTCGCCTATCGTTTTATTAATGGGAATATACGCTTCATAGCGCTCTTCGATCTCTGGCGCATAGAACTCGACTAATACTTTGTATTCCATTATTCGTCCTTATCCATCATTACCTTCATTACGCTATAATCACCGCCAGTCATCATAAAGCCGAGGCCCTTGTAGCCGAGCTTCTTATCCTCGTTGCGAACCTCAATATTTTCGAAGATGCTCTGACTCTCGAGACCTGGACCAAGCCAAATGCCCTGTGAAGTATCAATATCGCGGTACCACTTTTCAAGCTTAAGAGTGCGAATATTATCGTAGTTATCAATGAGGATATAGACAGACTTCTTGCTGTCTTTGATATGTTCAAACATGTTCTTGAAGATCTCGATGCCACCCTGCGAGAGACTATTCTTGTACTGACCGGCGCCAATGATGATATTTACGCCATAATCTTGAGCATCAGTACGGGTAAGAACGTCTTTTTCGAGCGCCGCAAAGACGACATTTGGGTCTTGGTCGAACATCTGAATATCAAGGATAGGCTTCTTGAAGATTTTGAGAAGATCGAGGACACGTACTTTGACGTTCGGCACCTTAGTTAATAGCGCAGCGAGAGCATAGACGAATTCGATATTCGCATTGATATCTTTACTGGTAACAATATGCATTTTTTGCGCAACAAAGTCATAGCTTGCTAGATTCTTCTCGTAGAGATTAATACCGAGCGGAACGTTCGTGAGCGTAGAGATATGATTAATCAAATCGTCGCTCGTAATATCATCTGGAATCTTTGCGAGCTGCTTGACCTTGCACTTGTATGCTTCGACACATTCATCTGCGTAGGTCTTAATAGTCTGGAGTTCTTTTTCTTCCTCATCAATCATTGCAGTCTGGAATTCGCAATATGAATCTACACTGGTTGCATCGAGCTTGCAAATACCACGACCGACGACTTTCTTTGGAATGAGGCCACGACGGCACTGGGATAGACCACGATACTGACCATCGTCGTTTAACTGCATTAGGATCATGTGGTTAAAGAACTGCGAGAGACGAGAGCTAATTGCGGTCGTAGTGTTAGCACTGATGATGAAGGTGATGCCATATTTTGGCGCATCACGGAACAAATCGCCGATGATACCAACAGCGCGTGGGAAGGCTTCGCTAAGAATATCGTAGTTATTAATTACGACAACAATCAGGTTCATCTTTTCCTGGACAGTACGGTTGTAATATTCGAAAGAACCGTTGTAGTCGGAGAGGATCTCTTTACGTCTAGCGACTTCTTCAACAATCATATTAACGACGCCAGCGACTTTTTCGGTTTCATCTTGGAATACGACCTCGCCAACCTGCGGGAATTTTGCGAATTTTTTGAGTGTTTCTGCGCCAAAATCGATGATATAGTATGCGATTTCGGCTGGCGTACGCTCACAGATACTTGACCAGATAGTAGTTGAGATTAAGCGATCGATGCTACCATCCGCCTTACCAATAATTGCAATGTTGCCAGCAGCTAGGTCAAGGCTAAGGACTCCCTGTTTTTGCTCACGCGGTTCATCATATTCTCCAATGACGGTATTGTAGGTATATTTAGGGCTAGGCTGCAGATTATATTTCTGCTGTAGCTCCGCAAGAAGCATCTTTGGCTGAATATTCTCGAGCCACATTGGACGGCTCTTAATTTCAATCTTTTTGCTGATGTTTGAGATATAAGAAACGACATTAAGCAGCTGTTCGCCTTGGCTCTCGATATGCTCTTCATGTTTCAAGGTATCAACAATATGACCGATTTCGTCGATGCATTGGATAGACTCATCTATCTTGTGGCGCGTTTCATTCGAAGGATAGTATTTAGCACCAGCCCAAGCTACTTGGCCAAGGTTATAGTAGTCATCGTTACCGACCTGTAGATAGAATGCACCAGTCTGTTTGAGATAAGCGGCATCAGGCTTCTTGATAATTTCGTTGGAGTCACTCTTGTTTTGGACTTTGAGCGCCACTTTGAACTTAGAGTTAGACCAGATCTGCTCATTGACGACGCCGCTAGGCTTCTGGGTCGCAAGAATAAGGTGGACGCCCAACGAACGACCAATACGAGAGGTTGAGATGAGCTGCTCCATAAACTCTGGCTCTTGCTGCTTTAATTCGGCGAACTCATCGCAGATAATCAAGAGATGTGAAAGTGGCTCGTCGACGAGGCCTTTTCTGTAGCACTGCTGATATTTATAGATATCCATAGAGGCTTCACGGAGCTTTTCGCGAGCATCATTGAATAGTGCCTGGCGACGCTTGAGCTCAGATTCAATTGCGGAGATAGAGCGGAAGATTTCGGACTTATCGAGGTTAGTGATCGTGCCTGCAAGGTGCGGCAACTTTACGCCTAGCTCCTTGTTCTCGAAGCTTTTTGCGAGGCCACCGCCTTTATAGTCAATAAGTACAAACTGAACCTCATTCGGGCTAAAGTTTGTTGCAAGCGACAGAATGTAAGTGATAATCCATTCAGACTTACCGGAACCGGTGGTACCCGCAATTAGACCATGTGGGCCATAGGCCTTCTCGTGAATATCCATACGAAAACTCTCATTGTTCTGATCGATACCGATTGGTACAGACAGGCTCTGAGATGGATCGTTATCCTTCCAGCGTGCTAGACTGTTGAGCTGCTCAACGCGGCCGCAGTCGTACATTTCGAGGAACGGCAAAGACTTTGGCAGTTCGAATTTACCTTTTTCGGTCTTAACTGGAATATTTGCAAGTTTTTGAGCACAGACGTACATATCGACGAGATTGTTATTGTAGTCGGCATTGAAATTAATCTGTTTTTCATTCTCGCCGGTGGTCATAATGGCGGCGCGTTCTTTGGTGATACTAATGAAGTCCGAGGTCTCGCTTGGAAGCATAGAAATACTCTGGGCGGTAGCGATAATCGAGAAGCCTAGATTACGTTTGTAGTGAAGGATTTTATTGATCAGCGGGACATTACGTACGGCAGACATATCATCAATAAAGAAGAGGTAGTACGGGCGGAAATCTTTATAGCTAGTCTTTTGGCCAATTTCATTATCGCCGTCATCTTCGATTTTTTCTTCTTCATCATTTGCTTTGCGGGCGTCAAAAACCTTCTCGAGATCATTTGAGATGATTGATAGTTTTTCGACGGAGGTAGCGAAATAGCGGACGGTGCGCTCATTATTCCAACAGTGCGGGATAGTCTTGAGGTAATCCCACTTCTCTGGCTCATTTGTAAATACGACGAATTTGAGGTCGGTATAGGAGTGGAAGGTGAGAATTTGCAAGAAGACACTATCGAGGAATGGTTTGACGAGGTTTGGATCGCCCATGACGGCGTCGATAATTTGGTCAGTAAAGTCGTAGGTAATCGGCGCATCGGTAATTATGAGCGAATCGTTGACGATTTTTCTGAGCTCGAGACGGAGATTATCTTCTTCATCGATCGTGAAGCGTTCGGCTGGTTTGTTAATTTCGAGCTTAGTTTCAACCTCGCCAAGACCAACGCGAATTTTTAGGAAATCATCGTGGTCGATATTACGCTGCCAGAGGCGTTCATTGCGAGTGCCGATAATTTCGGCGCATTGCTGCATTGTTGGGTTGTTATTGAGAAGAGTTTGCTTCTGGACATTCTTAATAAAATCCAAATGCTGCTTCTTTTTTGCTAGATATTCATGATATCTAACCTGGCGTTTTGCCTCACGTTTCTTGAGGCGCTTCTTGCTGATAGCGCGTGCGAGTGACGGCCAAAGCAAAATACCAAGCATTGTAATAACCATGGTACTGATGGATAGATATAGGCGAACTTCATTGCCGCTTCCCTGATTAAAGGCCATGACCATGTTCACAATAGAGAGCATGGAGGCGCAGGCCATGGTTAGCTGCGGGCCGAGCGTGGCGATTAGCGGCATGTCGCTTGGCTTCGTTTCGGCCGGCGGCTCGTCGATATTTACCTGAGCAGTCTCTATCGTATAGTTGAAACGAGGTGACTTATAGTAGTAGTCTTCTTCGGTATAGAGCGGCGCGTCTTCGTCGCTACTAGAACCCTCTGGTAAGGCGATTGGAGCGGATGGGTCTTCCTGCTCGGTCGGCACCAATCTTGGGCCGATTTTTACATATTCAGCCGGACTATTCAGGATTACCTTGTTGTTTAAAATGATAAGTTTGAGGCCATAATAAGAGATGTAGTCGCCGCAAAGGATTCTTTGGCCGTTTACGATACGCGTATCTGAGGCGAAGAAGCTACGCGAGCTAGTTTCGGCGATCCAACCATACTTCGTGAGAGTGAGCTTAAGCGTGTCAGTGTTATTATGTGGCAATGGGTAACAGATATCACACATCGGGCTGCTACCAATGAGGACTTGGTTTGACAAAGCGAATGTCTGCGTATTTTGGTTATAGCGCGGAGTCGATACAAGATATAATACTTCATTCGTTATCTTCGAGACGATGCTATAGACGCGGTATTCTTCTAGTTTAAAAGCGTCAATTACGGAGTCGTTACTGCGGTAATCTTCGGTGAGTTTTACAGTCCAGCTGTCGCCATCAGAAAGAATATTCGCGACGATCTTACCACGAATGTAGATTGGATACATGCTACTAGCGGTAGGCGACAACTCTTGAGTCAAGTTCTCCCTATCATTAAATACATGTATAATCATGCGACGACCCTATTTGGGAACTCCTACCCATCTTTTAAACATAAGTATTACCTTAAATTATATGCTTTTTAATTAAAAGTCGCAACGAGAATTGCGCTTTTGCTTAGAATAAGCATAATCTCTTGACTTTTTGCCCCTTGTGTGCTATAATATAGACATTAAGCTTGTTTGTTGACGAGAGTTCATTAAAAGGAGGAATTTGTTATGAAAAAAAGAGTTCTCTTAATAGTTTCCGCTGTTTGCGCATTGGCTTTAGTCCTTGTTCTTGGTATCGTAATCGGAAAGAACGTTGGCGCTACTAAGTCTCCGGATAGTTCGAACAATCAGACTTCCGCAACTAATGTAAGTGCCGCCGAAACCGATCCTGCCAATCCCTTCAAGGGCAATGTTGTAGTTATGGTCAGCATGTACGAAGGCTATCTTATGTCTAGCGACAATGCCGCTGCTCTTGCGCGCAATATCGACCCTTCACTTCACAGACAGAACCAAAAGTTTGTCGATATGTGGAATGACGGTGAAAGATATTACGAGTCCAACCTCGACTGCAACTTCATCTATGAACATTATGATGATGACTACGGTTTAGAGCTTGGTTGGTCCGGTTGCAAGATTTACGATTTCAGAGATCGCGACTTCAGCAGCAGCATTGATTTGTCCACAGTAGGCATGGAATCTGCAGGCACTATGGAGTGCCAGTTTGGAGAATTTGAATTCTTTCAGTAATAATTATTCTCCAGACAAAATGCCCCGGACGAAAGTCGGGGCATCTTTTTTATTCGTGTTTAAAGCTCGGGTGTGGCGGTGTTGGTGGGCGCATATTGCCGATTTCTGGCGTCGGCAATGGGTAGCCGGCTATCTTTGCCTCAATATCGGCGAGCGGATCTGGCGTATTGTCTACAATAGGCGTTGGCTCCGGTACTACTGTATGGTCGATCTGGAAGGTTTCGCCTATTTCTTCGACCTGTTCGATGGTTGGCTCTGCGGCAATTTGTTCTTCTTGCTCAGCCAATTCCTCTGTTTCCTCTTCTTGAACGCTCGGTGCTACCGGCGCATCAACAACAGGCTGCTCAGGAACGGGCTCAGCATGCATATTTCCGTGGCTGATAAATAATTCATTGTCCATATTAGACGACTCTGCGTTTTCTTTCGGTAATTTTCGGGATTTCGATTTTATTTACATTAGATACAGCACGCTCAGAGGCACTGTTGAAGTCATAGTCGGCTTTGTTAATCTCGGAACGTATCGAGTTTAGTTTATCGCGATATCCGTTAATGGTGCCACCTAGGCGATTCAGATAGTCTCTGTGCGCAAAACGCCAAGGAATATCAAAATAACAGTCAGCCGCAGCATTAGAAATAAACGTCGAGCAATCCTCGATAATCGTCTTCGTGCGCGGAGTTAGGCCATCTTCTGGGTAATTTAGTTTACTCATTTTAGTCCTTGTTGTTGTCTGAAATTGTTCCTTCGAGTTCATTTGCTTCGTTAAGCAATTCGCTGCTCAGAGCCCTTAATTTATTTGATAAGTTCTTATATTGGGACTGTTCTTCAGCCACTTTTTCAAAGTAGACCTTTGCCTGGTTACCAACCCATTCCTTCGTTTCGTTAGGAACGTCCTTCAAACGCGTAAAGAGGTCATCAAATTCCTCGTCTAGCTGATTAGCTAGATCGGATAATTCAACAGAGATTTTCTCTAATCCTATCGTGTCTACGTAAGATATCATTCTTCCATCTCCTCTTCGCGCAAACGCGCTTCTTCCTCTTCCTTGCGCTTGCGCTCCTCTTCTTCTTGGCGACGACGTTCCTCGGCCTCGAGGCGAGAAATTTCGCTGTTCGTATTTGCGATTGCGTCATCGATACTAGGTAGGATTGTATTGCGTAGGAAGCTAGAAGTATCTAATAGGCCGTTATCGAGAATACCGACGCGACCGGCGAGCTTTGCGGTGTCATTATTCACCTTGAAGTTGCTAGCAACTTCGTTTTCGAGACTCTCGGCACTTTGCGCAGCAGAATCAAGCTCGCGAATAATGCGGGTGATTTTATCTTTTAGCGCATAGTACTTATTGACGTCTTGCCGGTATTCTTCGATAGAAGCCATATTATAAACCTATTAGTCTACAGTTATAGTACCTGCGGAGCTACGGATAGTATCTGCATCGCTGCTGACGTTGCCGGAGATCTTGGCTGCAGCTGCAATCCAGTTATCGTTTGCTTCGTGAACTAATTTCTTCTCGGTATCAATTGCTCTTACATAAGCATTGAGAAGTTCCTTGACGGAGTTGAAGAAGTCCTCAACCTTGTTAGCAACTTCACCCTTAACTGCTTCTTCGATGATAGAACGCTTGTTCTGAAGACCGTTAATAATGTCCTGGATAGCGTTGCGATAAGTATCGACAGCAGAATCGAAATCTGGGAGCTTATCAGTTGCCATACCGGCGAAGTCTGCACCAAAGGAAAGGGTGCCCCAGAGGCCAGCGCCACCGCCAAGACCGGTCTGGGTAGAACCGATTGCGCCTTCTACGCTATCAGCGGCAGTTCTTACATCTTCAAAAGCGTCATGTACGTTATGCTGGATAGAACCAGTTGCATCATCAATAGCCATATTCTAATTCCTCCCTTCCTTAGTTACTTTCCACTAGATTTTCATCAACCTGGCCCATGCGCTGACCGATCTGGCCAATCTCAGAAGCGAGGGATTCGTATGCTTTGTCTAATGCTCTGCGAACCTTGCGGATATCATTCTGCATGTTCTCTTTGAACTGTTCCTCAGAGTCACCCTGCCATACCTGGTCGAGAGCGTTTTCGAGATCAGTTGATCTAGTTTTCATTTCAGTGGAAGCTTCGTCGATGACGTCAGCTTTGATTTTAGCAAGAAGAGATGCGATACCGTCTGCATCGTAACCGACGGATGCGCCGCTAATATCTAATGCCATAGTTCAATTTTCTCCTTTTATTGATCTAAAGTAGAATTAATTGTATTTGCTTGTTTGTTTACTTCGTCTGTTAGGTCCTGGAATAGCCCGGCCAATAGTTTTTCATTCTCATGCATTTTATTAATCAATGCCTGAAAATCATCGGAGTAACTCTTGATGTTCTCCTTAATTGTCGGGTAAGAAGCGCTTAATTCCTCATAATATTGCATTATTTTATCGTAGGGAGGACCTTGATAGCAATCTTCCAGCCTTCCCATGCATGCATTAATCTTCTCAAGAATCTCAGAAATACGATCTTTCCTATCGATAATCTCAAGACTAAGAGAGTTAAGCTCCTCTTCATTAATTCCAGCAACAGCGTCTATCATATTGTTGGATTTTTGATAATTGACCAATACTCGCCACCCTGCGAGTAGTGTGTAATTGACCTCCTTTCTTAAAGATAAGTATAGCATAACTATTTTGGCACAACAAAAATAACAAAAAATACCCCCTTGCGGAGGTATTTTCTGAGTTGATTATTACCAAACCTTAACTAGGATCTCGCCGCCAAGTTTGTTCTTGACTGCTTCCTGGCCGGTCATGATACCCTTGCTCGTAGAAACGAGGACGGTACCGCGGCCAGATTTGACCTTAGGGATTTCAGCGACGCCAGCGTAGATGCGGCGGCCCGGAGTGGAAACCTTAGAGATTTCGTTGATGCGAGCGTTTTCGCCTTCTTTGTTAATAACAACGTGAAGGATGTCGCGTGGTTCAGCTTTTTCGAGCTCAACTGCTTCAACATAGTTCGTTTTCTGTAGCTTATCTGCAACCGCGAACTTGAGTTTGCTGGTTGGGACGCGAATCTCGGTCTTACCGACAGCGATGGCGTTGCGGATGCGAGTAATCAAGTCAGCTACTGGATCAGTGGTTTGAATTGACATAATCTTCTCCTTTCCTACCAACTACTCTTTGTTACACCAGGGATTTCACCCTTGCTTGCTTTTTCGCGGAAATTAAT